>NZ_JBFAKW010000007.1:40364-146824 GCF_040655955.1 Streptomyces sp. NPDC050263
GGGCCCCGGCGACCCACCCCCCCCCGGGCCCCTCTCCGTTCTTCGCCTAGAGCGCGCCGAAGCCCACCTTGCGCGGGGCGGGCTCGCCCAGCTCGACGTAGGCCAGACGGTCGGCCGGAACCAGGACCTTGCGGCCGTGCTGGTCCACGAGGCTGAGCAGCTGCGACTTTCCGGCCAGGGCCTCGGCCACCACGCGCTCGACCTCCTCGGGAGTCTGACCGCTCTCCAGAACGATCTCGCGAGGCGCGTGCAGCACGCCGATCTTGACCTCCACGGCTTTGTCCCTCCGACGGTCACGAGGTGCGCGGGCGTCCGCGCCGTACGCTGCACACATTAGCCCGGTGAGGGGACGTACAAGGTCCGGCCGTCCACGCCAGGAGCGAACAGCGGGCGGGAACAAACGGCCGGGTGCCCCCGCGGTCAGTGCTGATCGGTTCCGTGCAGCGGGAAACCGGCGATGCCCCGCCAGGCCAGCGAGGCCAGCAGCTGCACCGCCTGGTCGCGTGGGACGCTGCGGTCGCTGTGCAGCCAGGAGCGGGCCACGACCTGTGCGAGGCCGCCCAGGCCGGAGGCGAGCAGCATCGACTCCGCGCGCGAGAGGCCCGTGTCCTCGGCGATGACCTCGCAGATCGCCGCGGCGCACTCGGTGGTGACCTTGTCGACGCGCTCGCGCACCGCCGGCTCGTTCGTCAGGTCCGACTCGAAGACCAGGCGGAAGGCGCCGCCGTCGTCCTCGACGTAGGCGAAGTACGCGTCCATGGTGGCCCGCACGCGCTGCTTGTTGTCGGTCGTCGACGCGAGCGCGCCGCGCACGGCCTGGATGAGCGACTCGCAGTGCTGGTCCAGCAGGGCCAGATAGAGGTCGAGCTTGCCGGGGAAGTGCTGGTAGAGCACCGGCTTGCTCACGCCGGCCCGCTCGGCGATGTCGTCCATCGCGGCCGAGTGATAGCCCTGTGCGACGAAGACTTCCTGGGCAGCGCCCAGCAGCTGGTTCCGTCGGGCACGGCGCGGCAGGCGTGTGCCCCGTGGGCGCGCTGCCTCTGTCTGCTCGATGGCTGTCACGCCGCCTCCCAAAGTCGTCCTCTTGCGGTGAGCGCCGCGCCGCCATCGTACTTTTCGGTAACCGTGGTGTGCGCGGTGCGAGCGCAGAATTTCACGGACTGGACGACGGAAGTAGCGGCAGAGACAGTTTTGAAACGGGATCTTCCGGGCATACTCCGGCCCCGCTTCGGGTCGGCGCCCGTCAGCGGTAGTCGTCCTCGTCGAGCGAGACGACGCGGGCCTGTTCGGCGAGGTCGGCCTCGTTGGCCCGGGCGGGGTCCGCGCCCTCCAGGGAGTCGTCGCGATCCGGCGTGACGTCCGCGTACTGCTCGGCCGCGTCGTTCTCCGGCGCCTCGACGTCGATCTCTCCGAAGTCGTCGTCCTCTTCGAACGTCTCCGGGTCGGTGGGGTCAACGGCCATGGTGGGCTCCCTTCCTACGAAAGTCCCTGCGAGGTGCAGGGGCCACAAGCGGGTGCCCTCGGTACGAGCCTAGGAGACACCCGTTTCGGACGCTATGCGATCGGTGTGCGGAGTGCCCCTGATTCGCGCCGGTATGACATCGAGGGGCAGTCGGCCGGAGATCGGCGTCGAGATGCGGTCGATATATGTTCGACTCGCGCATGTGACGGCGAACACACAAAGTCGTGCGTGATCGTCTCGTAACATTGCCGCATGTCTTCGACCGAGTTGCCCTCAGTGCCGCCCGCCAGCGTGCTGCCGAAGGTGGCCGCCGTGCGGGTCGCGGAGGGCGAGCGGCTGCGGTCGGTCGGGCTGCCCGGCGTCACCCTGGCGGTGCGTTCCAGGCCGCCCACGCGCGAGGGGCTCCAGCCCGCGCTCTACGTACACGGCCTGGGCGGTTCCTCGCAGAACTGGTCCGCGCTGATGGAGCTGCTCGACGGGGTCGTGGCCAGCGAGGCCGTCGATCTCCCGGGCTTCGGCGACTCCCCGCCGCCGGACGACGGCAACTACTCGATCACGGCACACGCGCGTGCCGTGATCCGCTACCTCGAGGCCGCCGGGCGCGGGCCCGTCCACCTCGTCGGCAACTCCCTCGGCGGCGCGGTGTCCACGCGCGTCGCCGCGGTCCGACCCGACCTCGTGCGCACCCTGACCCTGGTCTCGCCCGCACTGCCGGAGCTGCGCGTGCAGCGCACCGCGGTGCCCACGGGCCTGGTCGGGCTGCCCGGGGTGGCCGCGCTCTTCAGCAGGCTGACCCGGGAGTGGACGGCCGAGCAGCGCGTCCGCGGCGTCACGGCGCTCTGCTACGGCGATCCCGGGCGGGTCAGCCCGGAGGCCTTCCAGCACGCGGTGGAGGAACTGGAACGGCGGTTGCAGCTGCCGTACTTCTGGGACGCGATGACGCGCACCACGCGCGGGCTGCTCAGCGCCTACACGCTGGGCGGCCAGCACGGGCTGTGGCGGCAGGCCGAGCGGGTCCTCGCCCCGACGCTCCTCGTCTACGGCGGCCGCGACCAGCTGGTCGGCATCCGCATGGCACAGCGAGCCGCCCGCGCCTTCCCCGACTCCCGCCTGCTCACGCTGCCGAACGCCGGCCACGTGGCGATGATGGAGTACCCCGACACGGTGGCGATGGCGTTCCGGGACCTCGTCGCCGAGACGGCCGCCGCGACCGAGACCGCGGGGGGCTGAGGCCGTCGTGGGACGCCACAGCCGACGTGGTCCTGCGCCCAAGGGCGCCGACAAAGGCACCTCCCAGGGCGCGCCCGAGCGGGCCCAGGGGCCTCCCCGAGGGGCCGCGGGGGGAGAGGTGCGGGGAGATGCGCGGGGTGCCCGCACCCAGGCTCCGCCCCCGGGCCCGGACGGCACTCCGTCGCACGGAGTGCCCCGCTTTCCCGTTCCCGACGGAACGCCCGCCCACGGGTTCCCGCAGGTGCGCGGCGGCCACCCCGAGCAGCGTGAAGCCGGGGGCGGCTGGGGCGAGCTGAGAGGACGTCAGGCAGGGGCCGGGCCGGGTGCCGGACAGCCCGTGATACCGCGTCAGCGTCAGGCGCCTCCGGGCGGCCCGCGCCGGGCTCCCCGTCAGGACTACCTCGACGCCTTCGAGCAGGAGGACGACGTCTTCACGCGCACGCGTGAGCGGGATCGGTACGCCTCCTTCGCCTCGGTGCCCGACTGGGACACCATCTCCGGTGTGACCGCCCCACCCGAAGTCGAAGTGGCCCCCGACGCTCCGCCCACCGGGGAGCCCCTGCCCGCCAAGGGCGCCAAGGGGCGGACGTTCACCGGCATCGCCGCCGCCGCCGTCACCACGGTGCTGGCCGTGGTGGTGGCCGGGCAGGTCACCGGCGGGCGGGACGATGACTCCGTCCAGTCGCAGTCCGCGACCGGTCAGGCCCGTGAAGCCGTGGACGACACCACGCGCGGGGACGACCGGCCGAGCCCGTCGGCGTCCGCGTCCGCCTCCCCCAGCCCTGCCGCGCTGACGTACGCGCAGAAGATGGACGCGAAGTACGCGCTCGGCCCCAAGCTCAAGGGGTCGGGGAAGTTCGAGGCGATCGCCGGCATCGACAAGGCGCCCGGCAAGGGCCAGAAGTTCACCTACCGGGTGGACGTGGAACAGGGTCTCGGGCTCGACGGACAGCTCTTCGCCGAAGCCGTCCAGGTGACGCTCAACGACGACCGCAGCTGGGCCCACAACGGCGCCCGCACCTTCGAGCGGATCCACTCGGGCACGCCCGACTTCGTGATCACGCTCGCCAGCCCCGGCACCACCGCAGAGTGGTGCGCCAAGTCGGGCCTGGACACCACCGTGGACAACGTCTCCTGCGACTCGGCCGCCACCGAGCGCGTGATGATCAACGCCTATAGGTGGGCGCAGGGGTCGGAGACCTTCGGCGACGCGATGTACGCCTACCGGCAGATGCTGATCAACCACGAGGTCGGCCACCGGCTCGGCTACAACCATGTCACCTGCGACAAGGACGGCGAACTCGCGCCGGTCATGCAGCAGCAGACGAAATTCCTCGACCACGACGGAATCCACTGCCTGCCCAACGCCTGGCCGTATCCCGGGAATTGACCCAGGGGGCGGCGCGGGCGCGGGTCCGGGGCGACAGGGGTCACGTTGGCATGTGCAGAAAGTTCGATCACATTTCTGGGCATGTCGCCCCGTCCCACCTCTACGCGCGCCGCCATCGAGCTGGCGCTCATCGGTGTGACCGCACTCTGCGTGGCCGACATTCTCTGTAGCCGACTGACGCTCGCCCCCGACGTTCGCGTCGCCGCCTCTGTTCTCTGCTGTGACCCGGCTCTTCCACGGCCCGGGCACGGTTTCCTGACGACTCGACGACCTGACGCCGGGCAGACGTCTGCCCGTTTTCGTCTCGCCCCTCGTCAATCCGTCTCATCATTCCTGAACAGCAATCCCCAGCAGGACTTCGACCCGGCGCGCCGGGACCGACGTCCAGGCCGCGTCCGAGGAGGAACTGCGGCGGCTGCGCGGCGGAAACGCGGCGATGGTCTTCCAGGACCCGCTGTCCTCCCTCGACCCGTACTACGCGATCGGCGACCAGATCGCGGAGGTGCATCGCGTGCACACGCGTGTGCACGCGTGTGTCGCGCCGTGCGGCACGCGCGCGTGCGGTGCGGGTCCTGGAGCGCGTGGGCATACCGGACGCGGTACGACGGTCCCGGTCGCGGCCCCACGAGTTCAGCGGCGGCATGCGCCGGCGCGCCCTCATCGCCATGGCTCGGGCCTGCGAGCCGGACCTGCTGATCGCCGACGAGCCCACGACCGCGCTGGACGTGACCGTCCAGGCCCAGATCCTCGACCTCCTGCACACCCTGCGCGAGGGGACCGGCATGGGGTTGCTGCTGGTCACGCACGATGTGGGCGTGGCGGCGGAGAGCGTCGACGAGGTGCTGGTCATGCGACACGGCCGCCTCGTCGAACAAGGCCCGGCGCAAGCCGCTCTGGCAGCGCCCGCACAGGCCTACACCAGGGAACTGCTGGGAGCGGTGCCTCGCGTGGACGTACGACGGGCAAGGTCGGCGCACAGGCGTCGCCGAGGGGCCCGGGGAGGTCGTCCCGGAGGCGAGCGGGCTGCGGCGGGAGCCCGCCGTGGCCTGAGGCGCGGCAAGCCATGGACGTCCGCCATGGTCCTACCCCGTCGACGCACGCCATGGACGTCCGCCGTGACGCGTGCTCCGATACCCGTGAAGTAACGTTTCGCAGTCGGATGATCTCTTAGCGCGACGGAACGCGACCCGCACGGGAAAGTTACGACCGTTCACCCCTTTTGGTGGTGCGACGGACAACCGTCCATCGCGCCACCGCCTTGTCCGCATACGTTCGTCCCGCTGCGAGTCGCCGGGTCAACGGCGGCTCCCCAAACGGGAGATCGGGGGTGCGCGTGCGCATCGGACTGCTTACGGAGGGTGGCTATCCGTATGTGAGCGGTGACGCCGGGCTCTGGTGCGACCGGCTCGTGCGCAGGCTCGGGCAGCACGAGTTCGAGGTCTATGCGCTCAGTCGTGCCGAACATCAGGAGGACTCGGGCTGGATCGAGCTTCCGCCGCAGGTCAGCCGAGTGCGTACGGCACCGCTGTGGACGGCGGAGGACGACGGGGTGACCTACGGCCGACGGGCCCGGCGGCGCTTCGCGGAGTTCCACGGCGAGTTGGTGGCCGCATTGTGCGAGGGGGAGCCGCCCGGCGCGGCGGATCCTTCCGGTGCCGGTTCGGCCGCGCAGGCGGACCGTTTCGCCAGCGCGCTGTACGGCCTCGCCGAACTCGCCCGGGACGAGGGCGGGCTGGTGGGAGCGCTCCGCTCGGAAGGCGCCGTGCGCGCCTTGGAACGTGCCTGTCGTGCGCCCGGCGCACTGCGAACGGCGCGCGAGGCGCGCGTACCCGACCTGCTCGCCGTCTCCGCGCACCTCGAACACTCCCTGCGCCCCCTCTCGCTCGACTGGTACGAGGACGAGGGCGGCGACGGCGGCGAGGGCCTCGGCTCGGTCGACCTGTGCCATGCCACGTCCGGCGGCACCGCGGCCCTGCCCGGGCTGCTGGCACGGCACTTCTTCGACGTGCCGCTCCTGGTGACCGAGTACGGCGTACGGCTGCGGACGCACTACCTCAGCTCGGGGAGCGGGACTTCGCCCGCGGGCTCCGGGAGCACGGTGCCCGCCGAGGCGGCGCCCGCCGTCCGCGCCCTGCTCGCCGCCTTCCACGGCCGGCTCGCGACCGAGGTCTACCGGCAGGCGGCGTGCATCACGCCCGGCAACACGCACGCCCGCCGCTGGCAGGAGCGGTGCGGCGCCGACCGCGCGAAACTGCGCACCGTCTACCCGGGCATGGAGGCGTCCCGCTTCGCCGAGGTGGGCGACTCCCCGGACACCGCCGACCCGCACACCCTCGTCTGGGTCGGTCGGGTCGAACCGGCGAAGGACCTGGTGTCCCTGCTGCACGCCTTCGCCGAGGTCCGCAAGGAGGAGCCCCGGACCCGCCTGCGGATAGTGGGCGCGGCGGTCGGCGCGGAGGGCCGCGCCTACCTCGGCCACTGCCGGATGCTCGCCGCACAGCTCTTCCCCGACGAGGCGGACGGACCGCACGCCGTCGGCGACAACCCGGTGTCCTTCGAGGAGATCGGCGGCCCGGAGACGCCCAGCCTCGCCGAGGCGTACGCGGCTGGTGCGGTCGTTGTCCTGTCCAGCGTCGTCGAGGGTTTCCCGGTCGGTCTGGTCGAGGCGATGTTCTGCGGCCGCGCGACCGTGTCGACCGACGTCGGCGCGGTGGTCGAGGTCATCGGAGGCACGGGACTGGTCGTCCCGCCGCGCAATCCGCGCGCGCTCGCTGAGGCGTGCGTGGCGCTGCTGCGCGACCCCGAGCGCCGTGCGCGCCTGGGCGCTGCCGCCCGCGCACGCGCCCTCGAACTGTTCACGGTCGAGCAGAACGTCGCGGCGTTCCACGACATCTACCTGGAGCTCGTCTCCCAGGCTCCGGTGAGCCGGTTCGTCTTCGACGACGGCGGCGATCCCCGGCCGTTCGCCGTCCCGGCCGAGGCGCGTCTGCCGGGCCTGTGGACCGCTCCGGCCGCTCCGGGCGCGCGTGTCGGCGCCCGGAGCGGCCCGGGCTGGGCGGCGGGGCCGCCGGTACGGGGCACTTCGGCGGTCTCTGCGACGGAGGGAGCACGATGAGCGGGCTCGACGAACTGGACCGGTCGGGAGTGGATCGGTCGAGACTCGACCAGTCGAGACTCGACCGGTCGGGAGTGGATCGGTCGGGGACATCGGGCGGGGCCGGCCCGCGGCGCGGTGCGGCGGACCCGGTGAAGGCGCTGATGCATCGGCACCGCGAGCTGTGCGAGCGCGCCGTGGACCCGCTGGAGATCGCGGCGGGTCTGGAGGCCCACGGAGTCACCGACCGCACCGCCGCCCGCTTCCGGCACCGGGACGTCTTCTCCCTGGCCGAGGAGATGTACGCGCGCGTGCCCCGCGACGGCGACGCACCCCCGCTCACCACACCCACCGCGATCCTGCGGCCCCGCCTGGACTGGGCGCTGCTCACTCTCCTCCCTGGCGCTCTGTGCGCCGCGACCGTGACCGGAGTCCGTCTCACCCACGGCCGGACGTGTCTCCTCGTCGCCGCCGCGGGCCTCCTCGCCGTGGCCCTGGCCGTGCACGCGGCGCTGCGCCGGGGCCCGTTGAGCCCGCACCGCGGCGCCCACCCCGGCCTGCACCGGACGGAGGCCTGGACCTGTTGGCTCCTCGGCTATGCGGCCCTCGGCGACAGCCTGCTGCGCGCAGCCGTCGGCGGCGGGCCCGACGGTTTGCCCGACGGGACGGCGAACGGCCCGTGGCCCGTGGCCGCCGCCCCGCTGCTGGCCCTCGCCCTGGCCTGCGCGCCCGCCGCCTGGAGCGCCCACCTCCTCGCCGTGCACGCCCGACGCCGCCTGAACACCAGCCGTGGCCTGGAGGAGTTCGCCGCCTCTGTACAGCCGTTGCTGCTCGGCGCGTTCGCCCTGTTCATGTGTGCGCTCGCCGCGCTGGCCGCCCTCTGCGGCGCGGCCCTGGGTGAGCCCGCCGGCTACGCGCACACCCTCACCCTGGGCGGCCTCCTCTTCCTTGCCCGTCTGCTCACGGTGCACGGCTTCGCCCACGCCCCGGCGGTCGTCCTCGGAGTCGTCGGCGCGGCCGAGGCGCTCGCTCCGGCCACGGTGTTCGCGGGGCGACTGCCCGGCTTCGGCTTCCTGGCCACCCCCGTGGAGAGCCTTGTGGCCGCCTGGGGCCCGGCCGGCGTCCCGTCACTCGTCTGCGGAGCCGCCGCCCTGACCCTGCTGATCCACGCGAGCCGCACGCTGACCCGGGCCTCGGCCCACGCGCCAACGGACCAGCCGTGCTGACCCGAACCGACCTACGTCCGCGCCCCCGCTCCCGCCCCTGTTCCCGTTCCCGTCGGCCGTGCCGGCGTTCGTACGCAGCGCAGCCCCCACCGTGCCCCGACGGCACGCCGCACGCGCTCCTCCACTCAGTCGCAGCCCACCGCAACACCCCTGAAGGAGAGACCAGATGACCACCTCCCGATCCGGAGCGACCGGAGCGACCGGAGCGACCGGAGCCACCGGGGCACCCGCGGCCACAGGAGCCTCCGCGGTTCCGGCGGTCACCCCAGCGCACACCCCGGGAGCCGCACGATGAGGGTCCTGCTGATCGGAGCCAATGGCTACCTCGGTCGATTCGTCGCCGACCGGCTGCTCGCCGACCCGGCCGTCCAGCTCACCGCGCTCGGCCGCGGCGACGACGCCGACGTCCGCTTCGACCTGGCGTCGGGCAGCCCCGGCGCACTCACCCGCTTCCTCGACGCGGTCCACCCCCAGGTCGTCGTCAACTGCGCGGGCACCACCCGCGGCGGCGCCCGCGAGCTGACCCGGCACAACACCGTCGCCGTCGCCACCGTCTGCGAGGCGCTGCGCCGCAGTGGCTGCGGCGCCCGGCTGGTGCAGATCGGCTGCGGCGCCGAGTACGGCCCGAGCCAGCCCGGTTCCTCCACGGCCGAGGACGCCGTGCCCCGCCCCGGCGGCCCGTACGGCGTCAGCAAGCTCGCCGCCACCGAACTCGTCCTCGGCTCCGGTCTGGACGCCGTAGTGCTCCGGGTCTTCTCGCCCGCCGGTCCGGGCACCCCCGCCGGCTCCCCGCTGGGCCGGCTCGCCGAGGCCATGCGCCGCGCCATGCAGTCCGGCGACGGCGAGCTCAAGCTCGGCGGCCTCGGCGTGCAGCGCGACTTCATCGACGTCCGTGACGTGGCCCGCGCCGTGCACGCCGCCTCGCTCTCCGCCGCCCAGGGCGTCATCAACATCGGCTCGGGCCGTGCGGTGCGGCTGCGCGACGCCGCCGCGATCCTCGCGCGCGTGGCGGGATACGGCGGCGCCCTCCACGAGCTCGACGGCCCGCCCGGCGGCCACCTCAGGCCCGCCATCGGCCACCCCCGCCCCGAGCCCGACCACGGCGGCCCGGTCGCGTACCCGTACCCGGACGGCTGCGGCAGCTGGCAGCAGGCCGATGTGCGCACCGCTCGCGACCGGCTCGGCTGGCGGCCCCGGATCAACCTCGAGGAGTCCCTCGCCGACATCTGGATGGAGGCGGCGTGTCGTATCTGACCGGAACCCCGGCGGGCACCGCGAGCGCCGGGACGACCGGCCTCCGCACCGGCCTCGGCGTCCCCGGTCTCGCCCATCCCCTCGTCGCGCCGACCGAGTGGGGCGAACTCGCCCGTCCCGGCAGACCGGTGCACTGGGTCGTCCTCGACGTCGCCGACGGTCCCGGCGTCCGCCCCGATCCGCGCTGCCTGGAACACGCGGGGCGGGTGCGCAACGCGGGCGTGCGCGTCCTCGGCCGCCTCGACACCCTCCATGGCGCCCGGTCCTTCGCCGAGGTGATCTCCGACGCGCAGCGATACCTCGACTGGTACCAGGTCGACGGCTTCCTCCTGGACCGTTGTCCGACCGGGCGCACCGCGCTCCCCGAACTGCGCCGCACCGCCGGCGCGCTCCGCACGCTGGCCGACGCGCCCCACCTCGTCCTCGGCCACGGCGCCCACCCGGACCCCGGCTACGCCGAGCACGCCGACCAGTTGGTCACCTTCTCCGGGCCGTGGAACGACTACCGCTGGTCGCAGGCGGCCGAGTGGACCGCGGAGCATCCGCCCGAGCGCTTCTGCCACTTCGTGCACGGTGTGCCGCGCGGGCACCTCGACGAGGCGCTGCGCATCGCCCGCTGGCAGGGCGCCGCGACGATCTGGTTCACCGACGGAACCTGCGGCACCGACCCCCGCGGCCCGGGCGACCCTTGGGAGACCATGCCCGGCTACTGGGACGAACTCGTCTCGCGGATCGGAACGGGTGTCTCGGAATGAAGAAGGCCATGGCAGTGTTACAGGGAGAACAACTGTAGTGATAGACCGACCAACGGAGTCCCCGTGTCGCTGCCACCCCTGGTCGAGCCAGCCTCTGAGCTCACCGTAGACGAGGTCCGCAGGTACTCCCGCCACCTGATCATCCCGGACGTGGGGATGGACGGGCAGAAGCGGCTGAAGAACGCCAAGGTGCTCTGTGTGGGCGCCGGCGGCCTGGGCTCGCCGGCGCTGATGTACCTGGCCGCGGCGGGCGTGGGCACGCTCGGCATCGTGGAGTTCGACGAGGTCGACGAGTCGAACCTGCAACGGCAGATCATCCACAGCCAGGCCGACATCGGCCGCTCCAAGGCGGCGTCCGCCCGTGACTCCGTCCTCGGCATCAACCCGTACGTCAACGTGGTCCTTCACGAAGAGCGGCTCGAGGCCGAGAACGTGATGGACATCTTCAGCCAGTACGACCTGATCGTCGACGGCACGGACAACTTCGCGACCCGCTACCTGGTCAACGACGCGTGCGTGCTGCTGAACAAGCCGTACGTATGGGGCTCGATCTACCGCTTCGACGGGCAGGCGTCCGTCTTCTGGTCCGAGCACGGTCCCTGCTACCGCTGCCTCTACCCGGAGCCCCCGCCGCCCGGCATGGTGCCCTCCTGCGCCGAGGGCGGCGTCCTGGGCGTGCTGTGCGCGTCCATCGGCTCCATCCAGGTCAACGAGGCCATCAAGCTTCTTGCGGGCATCGGCGAGCCGTTGGTCGGCCGCCTGATGATCTACGACGCCCTGGAGATGCAGTACCGCCAGGTGAAGATCCGCAAGGACCCCGACTGCGCGGTCTGCGGCGAGAACCCGACCGTCACGGAGCTCATCGACTACGAGGCCTTCTGCGGCGTCGTCTCCGAGGAGGCCCAGCAGGCGGCGGCCGGCGCCACGATCACTCCCAAGCAGCTCAAGGAGTGGATCGACGACGGCGAGAACATCGAGATCATCGACGTCCGCGAGCCGAACGAGTACGAGATCGTCTCCATCCCGGGTGCCAAGCTGATCCCGAAGAACGAGTTCCTGCTGGGCACCGCCCTGGAGGGCCTGCCCCAGGACAAGAAGATCGTCTTGCACTGCAAGACCGGTGTCCGCAGTGCGGAAGTCCTCGCCGTGCTGAAGTCCGCGGGCTTCTCGGACGCCGTGCACGTCGGCGGTGGCGTGATCGGCTGGGTCCACCAGATCGAGCCGAGCAAGCCGGTCTACTGACCCGGCCGCTCGCTCCGCCCACCGGGCTGCCCGGTTCGATCGGCGAGGGCTTCGCGTACCACGAGTGCGCGAAGCCCCCGCCGTCGTCATGAGCAGACCGTGCCGTCCTTCGGCACCGTCCCCTTCAGCAGGTAGTCGTCCACCGCCGAGTCGACACAGGAGCTCCCGCTCCCGTAGGCACCGTGCCCCTCGCCCTTCCAGGTCAGCAGTACCCCGACGCCCTTGCCGAGCTCGTCCGCCATCTTCCGCGCGCCCTCGTACGGTGTCGCCGGGTCCCCGGTGTTGCCGACCAGCAGGATCGGCGCCGCGCCCGCCGCGCTCGCCTCCGGGGTGTCGTACTGCCCGGCCACCGGCCAGTCGTGGCACCAGCCGGCTGTGTCCCAGCCCAGGAAGTCCCCGAACACCGGCGAGATCTTTTCGAACTCCGGCAGCAGCTTCTTCGTCGCCTCCGCGGTCGGCCGCTGCTTGTCGTCCAAGCACGATATGACCCGTTGGGAGTGGGTCGTCGTGCCGTAGTGCCCCGAGGCGTCCCGCTCGTTGTAGCCGTCGGCGAGCGTCAGCAGCTCGGAGCCGTCCCCGTTCTCCGCCGCTTCCAGGGCGCTGGTCAGGCTCGGCCAGCTCGCCTTGCTGTACAGCGGCAGGACGATGCCGGTGACCGCGAGCGACTGCGTCAGCTTCCGTCCGTCCGACGTGGACAGCGGCTTAGCGTCGAGCCCGTCCAGCATGGCCGCGATCTTCGCGCTGCCCGCCTCGGGATCCTCGCCCGTCGACTTGAGGTAGTCGTCGAGCGCCCGCTGGAAGCCGCGTGCCTGGTTCTGTGCGTGGCCCACCGAGTCGGCGCTCGGGTCGACGACCGCGTCCAGGATCAGCCGCCCCACGTTCTTCGGGAACAAGTGGGCGTACACACCGCCCAGTTCGGTGCCGTACGAGATACCGAAGTAGTGCATCTTCGGGTCGCCGAGGACCTGGCGCATCAGGTCCATGTCGCGGGCGGTGTCGGTCGTCGACACATGCGCCAACAGCTTGCCCGCGGCCTTCTCGCAGCCCTTGCCGAAGTCGGTGGCGTCCTGGAGGTACGCCTGCTCCTCCGTCGCGGTGTCCGGGGTGGAGTCGAGGGACTCGGCCGCCTGGATCTCCTTGTCGCTGCGGCAGCGGATGCCCTCGCTGGCGCCGACCCCGCGCGGATCCCAGCTCACCAGGTCGTAGCGCTTGCGCAGCGAGGAGAACGTCGAGCCGTACGCGGGCAGCGTCGACACGCCCGAGCCGCCGGGGCCGCCGAAGTTGAACAGCAGCGAGCCGGCCCGCTCGCTCTTGTCGGCGCTGGACTCGGTGCGCACCAGGGCGAGACCGATCGTGTCGCCGTCCGGCTTCGACCAGTCCAGCGGCACCTTCAGCGTCGCGCACTGCCAGTCGCCGCCCGGCGCCGCGGAGTCCGAAGTGCCCTTGCAGCGCCCCCAGTCGAGCTTCTGCCCGGTCAGCGAGGCGGGCAGGGCGGTCGTCGTGGCCGTCGGGGCCGCCGCGCCGGAGGAGTCGGCCGAGGCGCCCTTGCCGTCCCCGCCGCCGTCCGACCCGCCGCCGCTACAGCCCGTCGCCAGCAGGGCGGCGGCGGCCCCCAGCGCCGTCCACCGTACGAATCGCACCATGCGCACTTCCCCCCTCGCAGGCCGTCCGCACTCGGCGGCGAACGGCTGTCAGGCCATATTAGGCGGCTGGCGACTCACCTGTCGGGGCCTGTGGATAACCTTTTGACCTGCGAGTTTTCCGGAAATTCGGGGTGGGCGTCAGGAGCAGACGGTCCCGGCGGCGGGCACCTTGCCGCTCAGCAGGTAGCCGTCCACCGCGGTCTGCACGCACTTGCTTCCGCTGCCGTACGCACCGTGCCCCTGCCCCCGGTACGTCAGCTCGACCCCGACCCCGCGGCCCAGCGCGGCCACCATCTTCCGCGCCCCCTCGTACGGGGTGGCCGGGTCGCCGGTGTTGCCCACGACCAGGATCGGCGCCGACCCGGGCGCGCTCACGTCCGGATGGTCGGCGGCGCCCGGCACGGCCCAGTCGGTGCAGCCGACCATGCCCCAGGCCAGGAAGTCCCCGAACACCCCGGACGCGGCCCGGAAGTCGGGCAGCTTCTCCTCCACATAGGCGGGGGAGTGGCGCGCCTTGTCGTCGGAGCAGTTGATGGAGGCGTTGGCGGCCGCGATGTTGCTGTACTCGCCGTTCTCGCTGCGGCCGTTCATCAGGTCGGACAGCAGCATCAGAATCCTGCCGTCCCCGGCGTAGGCCTGCTCCAGGCCCTCGGTGAGGAACTGCCAGAAGTCCTTCGAGTACAGGGCCTGCGCGATGCCGTTGGTCGCGGCGCTCTGGGTCAGTCGGCGCGGGAAGATGCCCGGGAGCGGCTTGCCGTCGAGATCAGCGAGGAGCCGGGCGATCCGGTTCTTCACGTCCTGTGCGGTGTCTCCGACGGGGCAGTCCTCCATCTTGGACGTGCAGTCCTCGGCGAAGTTGTCGAGCGCGCGCTGGAAGCCCCTGGCCTGCCCGAGCGAGCCCTGCTCGGACGTCT
Source organism: Streptomyces sp. NPDC050263 (assembly GCF_040655955.1). Taxonomy (NCBI): domain Bacteria; kingdom Bacillati; phylum Actinomycetota; class Actinomycetes; order Kitasatosporales; family Streptomycetaceae; genus Streptomyces; species Streptomyces sp. NPDC050263. Next base: position 54,575 of record NZ_JBFAKW010000007.1, read on the forward strand.
GCGTCGGGTCGACGACCGCGTCGAAGACGGCCCGTCCCACGTTCTTCGGGAACAGGTGGGCGTACACGCCGCCCAGTTCGGTGCCGTAAGAAATGCCGAAGTAGTACAGCCTGTCGTCGCCGAGGACTTGGCGCATCAGGTCCATGTCGCGGGCCGCGTCGGTGGTGCGCACGTGCGGCAGCACCTTCCTGGAGTTCTTCTCGCAGGCCGCGTTGAACTCCTTGGTGTTGTCCAGCAGGGCGGTGCGCTCGCCGGCGTCGTCGGGCGTGGCGTCCTGCTGGAAGTACGCGTCGAGCTGCTGGTCGTTCTCGCACCGCACGCCGGCGCTGCGGCCGACTCCGCGCGGGTCGAAGCTCACCAGGTCGTAGCGGGTGCGCAGCGCCGCGTACTCGTCGCCGAAGGCGGGCAGGGTGGAGACGCCCGAGCCGCCGGGGCCGCCGAAGTTGAAGACCAGTGAGCCGATCCGGCTGCTCTCGTCGCCGCTCGTCCGGGCCCGGATCAGCGCGATGTCGATCGTGTCGCCCTCGGGGTCGTCCCAGTCGAGGGGCGCCTTCATCGTGGCGCACTGCCACTGGTCGCCGTTCGGCAGCGGGGACGGGGCGCTGCCGCCGCCCTCCGCCTGGGACGGGGCCGGGCAGTCCTTCCAGCTCAGCTGCTGCGCCGTCAGATCCTCGGCCTGCGCGTCTTTTCCGCAGCCCGTCACCAGGGAGGACAGCAGCAGGGCGGTGACGGTCACGGCGGCGGCGCGCAGGCGAGAGGGGTTCGGCATGATCCCATCCTGCGGTCGCGTGCGGGCACGCGCGCGGGGCGCGGGCCGTACGAGGTACGGGCGCGCACTTCTCCTACAGGGTGCCCTTGCGGGTCAGGTGGTTGAAGGCCAGCCAGCCCGGCAGCACCGGCAGCCACAACGTCAGCAGACGGAAGAGCAGCACCGCGGGGGCGGCGACCTCCTTGGGCAGGCCCACCGCGATCAGACCGACCGTCAGGGTCGCCTCGACGGCCCCGACTCCGCCCGGGGTCGGGGCGGCGGAGCCGAGCGCGTTGCCGGCCAGGAAGACCACGGCGACGCTGGCGATGCTCAGCGAGGTCGTCTCGTCGCCGAAGGCGCGGATGGAGGCGTCCAGGCACATCACGAAGCAGGCGGTGAGCAGGAGCATGCCGCCGATGCCGGTGACCAGTTTCTGCGGCCGCTGGAGCACGTCCAGCATGCGCGGCACGACGCCGGCGAACAGCGACCGCACGCGCGTGACGACGAATTTGCGCAGGAACGGCACCGAGGTCACCACGAGCACGAGCACGGCCACCGTGAGCAGACCGGCGATGACCGTGCGGGACGGCGACAGCGACGGTGTCTTCTCGGTGCCGGTCAGATAGCCGAACGACAGCAGCATCAGGATGTGGCAGCCGAGCCCGAACAACTGCGAGGCGCCGACGCTGGCCACCGCGAGACCGGGCCGCACCCCCGCCCGCTGGAGGAAGCGCGTGTTGAGGGCGACCCCGCCGACCGCGGGCGGCGCCACGATCTTCACGAAGGACCCGGCGACCTGTGCGGCCACGGTCCGCGGGAACGGCACCCGCTCCGGCACGAACCCCAGCAGGCTCATCGCCGCGGCGACGTAGCTCAACGCCGAGAACACGACGGCCGCGGCGACCCAGCCCCACTCGGCGTTGGCGACGAGCGGACCGAACTCGATGTGGGTGAGCTGCGTCAGCAGGAAGTACGCGCCGATGGCGCCGGCGATGAAGCTCATCAGGGTGCGCGGCCGCACCCGCTCCAGCCGGGCGGGCTCGACCGGCGCCTGGGGCCGGATCAGCAGCACCTGGTGCCGGATCTGGGTCAGCAGATCCTCCTCGCGTGCCTCCTCCAGCGCGTCGTCGATGGCCCGCTTCTCGGCCCGTGCCTCCGCGCGCACGGTCCTCTTGTCGGGCTTCTCGAGGGCGACGGCCTCGGTGTCGTCCCCGGTCGACTCCAGCCGGGCCTGCTTGGCCTGCTTGGAGGCTTCCAGGACCGCCTCGCGTTCCCGCTGGGCACGCTCGCGTGCCAGTCGGCGCAGTGTCGCGCGCGTGGAGCGGGTCAGCGCGATGGGCTGGAGCATCGGCAGACAGTCCGCGACCGCGTCCGGCCCGAGCACGTCCACCGCGGAGGCCACCGCGCGTTCGGCGCCCACCAGCAGGCCGAGTGTCGTCACCAGTTGGGCGACGTCCATGCGCAGCAGCAGGTCGCCGGCCGCGATCTCGCCGCCGCGCAGGTCGGTGAGGATCACCGTGCCGGAACGATCCACCAGAATGGCGTCACCCGCGAGCCGGCGGTGCGCGATACGCCGCGACTGCAGGGACTGCACCTGGTGCCATGTGTTGCGCAGCAACTCGTCGGTGATCTCGTCGTCCGGCAGCGAGTCGAGGGTGCGGCCACCGGTGTGCTCGTAGACGAGCATCACCGCGTCGGGACCGAGTTCGGAGGTCGCGATCAGCTTGGGCGCGTTGGCGCCGGCCGCGATGGCCGCGTAGGCGAGCAGCGCTTCTTGCTCCAGCGCCTGGCGCAGTGATTGCAGGCTGCTGCGGGTGGCGAAGCCGCGCAGGGTCAGATTGCGCCACGCGCGGTAGAAGAACCCCTGGGCCTGCTGTTCCCGGTCGACGACCGTGACGTCCAGCGGCGGACCGTCCTCCAGGGTGACGAAGTAGCGTCTTCCCCGGTCGCTCTCCGCCGCGTCCGCTCCCTCCTCGCGGGCCGCGCTCACCGGGCGGAACCCGACGTGCCGCAGGCCCGCCATCAGCGTCCGTCCCGTGGGACGCACGTTCGGCGAGCCGACCGCGTAGAGCGTGCCGTACGCCACCGTCCAGCCGATCAGGACGGTGAGGATGATCGAGAACGGCGTCGTGTAGCCGGTGACGAGCATCGAGAAGGCGTCCAGGAGCAGCACGATCCACAGCACCGAGCGCCAGCGCGGCCGACGGGACATGCCGACGGCCGTCATGTACGCGATGACGGGCGCGAGATAGCCGTGCACCGGATCGGTGAGGGCGTGGATGTCACCGGGGGAGGGCTGGGTGAGCGCCTCCTGGATCGAGCCCGGCGCGGCCTTGGCGACCCACAGGTCGGTGGCGAGGGTCACACCGTGCGCGAGGACCGCCGCGAGCACGCCGTCGGCGATCCGCAGCCCGTCCCGCTTGATCAGCCGCTCGATGGCGAAGGCGACCGGCACCAGCAGGATCGCGATGCTGGACGCCAGCCCCGCGATCTTGATGAGGAGATCGGGGGCCTGTCCGGTGCCCTTGTTGATGTCCTGTTCGAGGCCCGAGGTCGTCCCGTGTGCGAAGGCGGCGATGCCCAGGAGCAGGACGACGGCGAGTACCCCGATCAGCAGCCGCATCAGGTCCGAAGGGCGGTGCACGCGCGCGGGGAGCAGCGGTTCGTCGCCCTCGACCTCGTCGATGCGCGCCTGTTCCTGTGCCTCGTCGGCGGCGTCAGGGCGCGACGCGGCATCAGAGGTGCCTTCCGCGTCCTCAGGATGCACGCCCTGCTGCTTCATCGTCTCTTCTTGATCTCGTATCACCGGTCACCGCCCGCACGATGGTGGCATGCCCCGCTGACACACGGGGGCATCAGGGTGCAAATGCGGGGGCGCACAGTCTGCCTGAAGCACCGCCCGGGAGCGAGGGTCACACAGGGTCGCGGACCCGTCGCATTGTCGGTGCGTTGGGGCAGGATGGGGCGGATGAGCGAGCAGAGCCCTCCGGACGACGCCCGACCGGAGTACGAAGAGGCCCGCCCGGAGTACACCGAGGCGCTGCCGGAGTACGCCGAGCGCGTCCTCGAGGTCGCGGAGCTGATCCCGCCCGGGCGTGTCATGACGTACGGGGACGTCGCGGAGTGGTTGGAGGAGGGCGGGCCCCGGCAGGTCGGCCGGGTGATGGCCCTCTACGGGGGCGCCGTCCCGTGGTGGCGTGTCGTGCGCGCGGACGGGGTGCTGCTCCCGGGCCACGAGCTGCGGGCGCTCGACCACTACCGCGCGGAGGGCACGCCGCTGAGGCAGGCGAGCAGATCCGCCGAGGGCCATGTGCCCCGCGTCGACATGAGGCGGGCGAGGTGGGACGGCGGCGGGCGCGCGGAAAGTCACACCTGAGGTCACATCTGACAGCTTTCGCCATCGGGCGGGATCGTGGGGATCTTGTTCCCCGTTCGGGGGAACGGGTGCGAACGGGGCACGTCGGTGGCATGGCGTACGTTCGAGGGGCGAGGGACGTGCGTGGCATACGGGCCGGGAGAGCTGTGAGGACCTTGAGGGCTTCGAGGGCTTCGAGGGCTTCGAGTGCACTGAGCGCATCAAGGGTCTCAAGGGTGCCGAGGGTCTCGAGGGGCTCGAGGGCGTCGAGGGAAGAACCGGAAGGCATCCTTCCGGACCGCCCGTCGGCGTAGCGTCGGCCGCACGCGTCCCTCTCATCCCGCGGTCACCGCTCTCGCGAAGCGGCGCTCCGTCAACCAGCACACCCACCAGGACCGGCGAACCACGTGAGCTCCTCTTCCTCCACCAGGCGCCTGTCGCACCCCCAGGGGCGACAGGGGAACCGTGGCGCTTACCGACTGGTCCGTACCCCGCCGGCCCGCCAGGATCCCCCTCGTCTGGACGCCGCACAGCGGTCCGTGGTTGACCACGGCGGCGGCCCGCTGCTCGTCCTCGCGGGCCCGGGCACCGGAAAGACCACCACGCTCGTCGAGTCCGTGGCGGCCCGGATCGCCGGTGGGGACGACCCCGCGCGCATCCTGGTGCTCACGTTCAGCCGGAAGGCCGCCGTCGAGCTGCGGGACCGGATGGCGCAGCGCATGGGCGCCTCCCGCGCGCCCCAGGCGACCACCTTCCACTCGTACTGCTACGCCCTGGTCCGCGCCCACCAGGACGCCGACCTGTTCGTGGAGCCCCTGCGGCTGCTGTCCGGCCCCGAGCAGGACGTGGCCGTCCGCGAGCTGCTCGCCGGCCAGCTCGACCTGCAACGGCTCGGCCTCGCGCACGTGCGCTGGCCCGACGAACTGCGCGCCTGCCTCACCACCCGCGGCTTCGCCGACGAGGTCCGCGCGGTGCTGGCCCGCAGCCGTGAACTGGGCCTCGACCCCGCGTCCCTGGACGCCTTCGCGCACCGCATCGGCCGCCCCGACTGGCGTGCCGCGGCGGCCTTCCTCGCCGAGTACCTCGACGTGCTCGATCTGCACGGCGTGATCGACTACGCGGAACTCGTCCATCGCGCGGTCCTCCTCGCCCACCGCCCCGAGGTCGCCGAGCGGCTCTCCGCGCAGTACGACGCCGTGTTCGTCGACGAGTACCAGGACACCGATCCGGCCCAGGTGCGGCTGCTGCACGCCCTCGCCGGCGGCGGCCGCACCCTCGTCGCCTTCGGCGACCCCGACCAGTCGATCTACACCTTCCGGGGCGCCGACGTGAACGGCATCCTGGACTTCCCCGGAGCCTTCCCCCGCTCCGACGGCCGGCCGGCCCCCGTCGAGGTCCTGCGCACCTCCCGCCGCTCCGGCGCCGCCCTCCTGGCCGCCACCCGGCTGCTGACCCAGCGGATGCCGCTGACCCGCCTGCCGGCCGAGAAGGTCCGTGCCCACCGCGAACTGGCCGCCGCCCGCGACGGCGGCCGCGTGGAGGTCTACACGTACCCGACCGCCGGCACCGAGCTGGACAACATCGCCGACATCCTGCGCCGCGCCCACCTGGAGGACGGCGTCCCCTGGAGCGAGATGGCCGTCCTGGTCCGCGCCGGCTCCCGCACGATCCCGACGGTCCGCCGCGCCCTCACCGCCGCCGGCGTCCCCCTCGACATCGACGGCGACGACCTCCCCCTGCGCCACGAACCGGCGGTGGCGCCCCTGCTGACAGCCCTGCGGGCGGTCGCGACGGCGGAGGCCTCGGCGCCGCCGACGTCGGCGGGGGACGCCGAGGGCGCGGACGCCTGCTGGCTCGACACCGAGACCGCCCTCACCCTCCTCGCCTCTCCCCTCGCCGGCATGGACGCCGCCGACCTGCGCCGCCTCGGACGCGCCCTGCGCGAGGAGGAGCGTGCCGCGGGCAACGCGCTGCCACCGCCCTCCGACGAGCTGCTCGCGCGCGCCCTGGCCGAACCGGAACGACTGGTCGCCCATGACCCGACGTACGCCCGCGGCGCCCAGCGCCTCGGCGCGCTGCTGGCGACGGCCCGCGCGCGGCTCGCAGGCGGCGGCACGGCCGAGGAGGCGCTGTGGGACCTCTGGGACGGCACGCCCTGGCCCGGGCGCCTGGAGCGGGCCGCCCGACGCGGCGGCGCGGCCGGCCGCAACGCCGACCGGGACCTGGACGCGGTGTGCGCGCTGTTCGCCACCGCCGCGCGCGCGGAGGAGCGCACCGGAGGTCGGGGCACCCTGAACTTCCTGGCCGAGATCGAGGCCGAGGACATCGCCGCCGACACCCTCACCCGGCGCGCCCTGCGCCCCGACGCCGTGCGCCTGATGACCGCCCACCGCGCGAAGGGCCTGGAGTGGGGCCTGGTCGTCATGGCCGGCGTCCAGGAGGGACTGTGGCCGGACCTGCGCCGCCGCGGCTCCCTCCTGGAGGCCGACCGCATCGGCCGCGACGGACTCGCCGAGCCGCTCACCCCGGGGGCGCTGCTCGCCGAGGAACGCCGCCTCTTCTACGTGGGTGCGACACGCGCACGCGCGCGTCTCGTCGTCACGGCCGTCAAGGCGCCCGCCGACGACGGCGACCAGCCCTCCCGTTTCCTGACCGAACTCGGCGTCGAACCCAAGGACGTCACGGGACGCCCGCGCCGCCCCCTGTCGGTCGCCGCGCTGGTCGCCGAACTGCGCGCCACGACGGTCGACCCGCGCGCCTCCGCCACGCTCAGGGAGGCCGCCGCCCACCGCCTCGCCCGGCTGGCCGCACTGGCCGACGAGGACGGCAGGCCCCTGGTGCCGTCCGCCCACCCGTACCGCTGGTGGGGCATGTTCGACCCGACCGAGAGCAAGGTGCCGCTGCGCGACCGCGACCAGCCCGTCGTGCTCTCCGGCAGCGCCCTCGACCAGCTCGCCAACACCTGCGCCCTCCAGTGGTTCCTGGGGCGCGAGGTGAAGGCCGACGCCCCCGCCACCGCCGCCCAGGGCTTCGGCAACGTGGTGCACGTCCTCGCCGACGAGGTCGCCTCCGGGCACACCCCGGCCGACCTCGACGTCCTCATGGAACGCCTCGACTCCGTGTGGAACGCCCTCGCCTTCGACGCGCCCTGGAAGTCCACGCAGGAGAAAGCACACGCGCGCGTGGCGCTCGAACGCTTCCTGGAGTGGCATGTGATGGACCGCGCGGGTCGCACACCCGTCGCCAGCGAGCACGACTTCGACGTCACCCTCGAAGCGGGCGACTACGAGGTGCGCGTCCGCGGCCAGATGGACCGCGTCGAGGCGGACGGCGACGGGCGCGCCTATGTCGTCGACTTCAAGACGGGCAAGCAGGCGCCGACCGCCCGAGAGGTGGAACGCCACCCCCAGCTCGCCGTCTACCAGCTCGCCGTCCGAGAGGGCGCCGTCGACGAGGCGTTCGACGGCGTACGGCCCGCACCGGGCGGCGCCGAACTCGTCCAGCTGCGTCAGGGCGCCGCCAAGAAGGACGGCGGCGACAGCCTGCCCAAGGTGCAGGCACAGGAGGCCCTGGAGGGGGAGTGGGTCGGCGAGCTCCTCGCCACCGCGGCCGGCAAGGTCCTCGACGAACGGTTCACCCCGACCGCCGGCCAGCAGTGCACCCACTGCGCGTTCCGCGCCTCGTGCAGCGCCCGGCCCGAAGGACGGCACGTCGTCGACTGACAGGCCGTCCGGTCGGCGCGTGTGACGGACCGCACCACCCGCGCCGACCTGCGCTTCTCCCGGCCGGGGCGGGTGATTTGTCATCGACTGTCAGTGCCCGCCGCTAGCCTCTCACCATGCCCGCCCGTATCAGCGATCCCGAGCAGCTCAAGGAGCTCCTCGGGATCCCCTTCACCCCGGAGCAGACGGCCTGCATCATCGCGCCGCCCGCCCCGCAGGTGATCGTGGCCGGAGCCGGGTCGGGCAAGACGACGGTGATGGCCGCGCGCGTGGTGTGGCTGGTCGGCACCGGCCAGGTCGCCCCCGAACAGGTCCTCGGCCTGACCTTCACCAACAAGGCAGCCGGCGAACTCGCCGAACGCGTCCGCAAGGCACTGATCAGGGCGGGCGTCACCGACCCCGACCTCATCGACCCCGACCATCCGCCGGGCGAGCCGGTGATCTCCACCTACCACGCCTTCGCGGGCCGCCTCCTGACCGATCACGGCCTGCGCATCGGCCTGGAGCCGACGGCCCGTCTGCTCGCCGACGCCACCCGCTACCAGCTCGCCGCGCGCGTGCTGCGCGAAGCCCCCGGTCCCTACCCGTCGCTCACCCGCTCCTTCGCCGACCTGATCAGCGACCTCCTCGCGCTCGACGCCGAACTCGCCGAACACCTCGTCCGCCCCGAGGAGCTGCGCGCGTGGGACGCGGGACTGCTGCACACCCTGGAGGGTGCCCGACTCACCAACGCCGACCTGCGCAAGGTGCCCGAGACGGCCGCCGCCCGGTGCGAACTGACCGACCTGGTGCTGCGCTACCGGGCCGCCAAACGCGAGCGCGACCTGCTGGACTTCGGCGACCAGATCGCCCTGGCGGCACAGCTCGCCCAGGTTCCCGAAGTGGGCCCGATCCTGCGGGGCGAGTTCCGCGTGGTCCTGCTCGACGAGTACCAGGACACGTCGGTGGCCCAGCGCATCCTCCTCGCCGGCCTCTTCGGCGGCGGCACCGGCCACCCCGTGACCGCCGTCGGCGACCCCTGCCAGGCCATCTACGGCTGGCGCGGCGCCTCCGTCGCCAACCTCGACGACTTCCCCGAGCACTTCGCGCAAGCCGACGGCGGCAGGGCGCGGCGCCAGTCGCTCAGCGAGAACCGGCGCAGCGGCGGCCGCCTCCTGGACCTCGCCAACGGCCTCGCCGAGCCCCTGCGCGCCATGCACGCGGGCGTGGAGGCCCTCCGACCGGCCCCCGGCGCCGAACGCGACGGAGTGGTCCGCTGCGCCCTCCTGACCACCCACGCCGAGGAGATGGACTGGATCGCCGACTCGGTCGCCCACCTCGTGCGCACCGGCAAGGCGCCCGGTGAGATCGCCGTCCTGTGCCGCACGGCCGGCGATTTCGCGGAGATCCAGGGCGCGCTGGTCGCCCGGGACATCCCCGTCGAGGTGGTGGGCCTGTCCGGGCTCCTGCACCTGCCCGAGGTCGCCGACCTCGTCGCCGTCTGCGAGGTCCTCCAGGACCCCGGCGCCAACGCCTCCCTGGTCCGGCTGCTCACCGGCCCGCGCTGGCGCATCGGCCCACGCGACCTCGCCCTCCTCGGCCGCCGGGCCCGCCTGCTCGTCGGCCACGCGCGCGGGGGCGGCGACGACGACCCGGACCGCCGCCTCGCCGAGGCCGTCGAGGGGGTCGACCCGTCCGAGGTGATCTCGCTCGCCGACGCCCTCGACACCTTCCTCGAGACGCCTCTCTACGGCGACGGCCGCGCCACGGGCGACGACGGGCTGCCTTTCTCGCCGGACGCGCGCGTGCGGTTCGCGCGGCTCGCCACCGAACTGCGCGACCTGCGCCGCTCCTTGGCCGACCCCCTGATGGACGTCCTGCACCGCGTCCTCGCCGTCACCGGCCTCGAGGTCGAACTGTCGGCGTCCCCGCACGCCCTGGCCGCCCGCCGCCGCGAGACCCTGTCCAACTTCCTCGACATCGCCGCGTCCTTCGCCGCCAACGAGAGCGAGGCGAGCCTGCTGGCCTTCCTCGGCTTCCTGCGCACCGCAGCCCAGTACGAGAAGGGCCTCGACAACGCCCTCCCCGGCGGCGAGAACACCGTCAAGGTGCTCACCGCGCACAAGTCCAAGGGCCTGGAGTGGGACGTCGTCGTCGTCCCAGGCCTGGTCACCGGTACCTTCCCCAGCGGTCAGGGCCGTGAGAAGTGGACCGCGCAGGCCAAGGTGCTGCCGCACGGCCTGCGCGGCGACGCCGACACGCTCCCCGACCTCGACTCCTGGGACGCACGGGGCATGAAGGCCTTCCACGAGGCCATGAAGGACCACCAGCACACCGAGGAACTCCGCCTCGGCTACGTCACCTTCACCCGCCCCCGATCCCTGCTCCTGGGCTCGGGCCACTGGTGGGGCCCCACCCAGAAGAAGCCCCGCGGCCCATCCGACTTCCTACAGGCCCTCTACGACCACTGCGTGGCCGGACACGGCGAGATCGAGGCCTGGGCGGACGAGCCCGAGGAGGACGCGGAGAACCCCGCCCTGCACCGGGCGACGATCGACCAGGTCTGGCCGCTCCCCCTGGACGACGACGCCCTGGCCCGCCGGCGTGCCGCCGCCGAGACCGTCCTCGCCCACCTGGAAGACCTCGCCGCCCACGAGGACGGCCGCCCGGGCGCCACCCACGACCCGGACACCTACGACGACCCGGACTGGCCGCCGCCACCTGAGGACGACGAGCACGATCCGCCCTACGACGAGCCCGACCCCTTCGAGCCCGACCCCTTCGAGCCCGACCCGTTCGACGACGGGCCTTACGCCGCCGCCCCTCTCGAAGCCCGCCCCGCCGTGCCCCACCAAGGCACGGCTCCCGAGCGTCCCGTCACCCGCCCGCGCGGGAACCGCCTCACCCCCGAGGAGGCCCGCGCCGTCGCCTCCTGGGACCGTGACCTCGACGCGCTCGCCGGAGAGCTCCTGCGCGCCCGGCAGAGCGTCACGGACGTCCCCCTGCCGACGACCCTGACCGCCTCGCAGGTGATGCGGCTGGCCGACGACCCGGACGGGCTCGCGCAGGAGCTCGCGCGCCCCATGCCGCGCCCCCCACAACCGGCCGCGCGCCGGGGCACCCGATTCCACGCATGGGTGGAGGCCCGCTTCGAGGAACTGACGCTCCCCCTGCTGGGACCGGACGAACTGCCCGGGGACGACGACGTCGAGATCGCCGACGAACGCGACCTGGAGGCCCTCAAGGACGCCTTCGAGCGCACCGAGTACGCCCACCGCACGCCCTACCGGGTCGAGGCCCCGTTCCAGCTCGCCCTCGCCGGTCGCGTCGTACGGGGCCGTATCGACGCCGTCTACAAAGAGGGCGACGGAGCCTCGGCGACCTACGACATCGTCGACTGGAAGACCCACCGCGCCCGCACCGCCGACCCCCTCCAGCTCGCCCTGTACCGGCTCGCCTGGGCCGAGCAGCAGGGGGTGCCCGTGGGATCCGTCACAGCGGCGTTCCTCTACGTACGCACCGGCGACGTCGTACGACCGGAGGGTCTGCCCGATCGTGCTGCGCTGGAGCGCCTGTTGACCGGGGAAGAGAGCGCCGACGGCGACCACGACGGACGAGCCGCGCAAGTAAAGCCGGCGCAAGGGCCCGGCCAGGATGTCGGTGCGGGCCGATAGGCTCGTGACCATGAGCCATCCCGTTGACAGTGCCGTCAGCGCCGTCCGCACGTACATCGAGCAGCACCGCGCCGCCTTCCTCGACGACCTCTGCGAGTGGCTGCGCATCCCGTCGGTGTCGGCGCAGCCCGACCACGCCCCCGATGTCCGGCGCAGCGCGGACTGGCTCGCCGCCAAGCTCAAGGAGACGGGCTTCCCGACCGCCGAGGTCTGGCACACCCCGGGCGCACCGGCCGTCTACGCCGAGTGGCCCTCCGACGATCCCGAGGCGCCCACCGTCCTGGTCTACGGCCACCATGACGTGCAGCCCGCCGCCCTCGAGGACGGCTGGGACAGCGACCCCTTCGAGCCCGTCGTCCGCGGAAACCGCCTCCACGCGCGCGGAGCGGCCGACGACAAGGGCCAGGTCTTCTTCCACACCCTGGGCGTCCGCGCCCACCTCGCCGCCACCGGCCGCCCTGCCCCGGCCGTCCATCTCAAGCTGTTGATCGAAGGCGAGGAGGAGTCCAGCTCCCCGAACTTCCGCGCCCTGGTCGAGGAGCACCGCGAGCGGCTCGCCGCGGACGCTGTGATCGTCTCCGACACCGGCATGTGGTCCGAGGACACCCCCACGGTGTGCACCGGCATGCGCGGTCTCGCCGAGTGCGAGATCCGGCTCTTCGGCCCCGACCAGGACATCCACTCGGGCTCCTTCGGCGGCGCGGTGCCCAACCCGGCCACCGCGGTCGCCCGCCTCGTCGCGGCCCTGCACGACGAGCACGCACGCGTGGCCGTCCCCGGCTTCTACGACGGCATCGTCGAGCTCACCGACCGCGAGCGCGAGCTCTTCGCCGAGCTGCCCTTCGACGAGGACCGGTGGCTGCGCACCGCCAGGTCGCACGCCACCCACGGCGAGGCCGGACACACCACCCTGGAACGCATCTGGGCCCGCCCCACCGCCGAGGTCAACGGCATCGGCGGCGGCTACCAGGGCCCCGGCAGCAAGACGATCGTCCCGGCCTCCGCGTTCGTGAAGCTGTCCTTCCGGCTCGTCGCCGGCCAGGACCCCGAACACGTGGCGAAGGCCGTCCGCGACTGGGCCGCCGAGCAGCTGCCCGCCGGGATCCGGCACGAGATCACGTTCAGTCCGGCCACGCGCCCGTGCCTGACCCCGCTGGACCACCCCGCGCTGCAGTCCGTGGTCCGCGCCATGAGCCGGGCCTTCGAGGGGCCCGTCCGCTTCACCCGCGAGGGCGGCTCGGGACCCGCCGCCGACCTTCAGGAAGTCCTCGGCGCCCCGGTGCTCTTCCTCGGCATCTCCGTCCCGTCGGACGGATGGCACGCCCCGAACGAGAAGGTCGAGCTGGATCTCCTCCTCAAAGGCGTCGAGACCACCGCGTACCTCTGGGGCGACCTTGCGGAGAACTGGCGTCGTGCGCCCTGACACCCCCGCTCGGTCCGGAGCGGACACGCGCGCGGGGCACCCTGGACAGACCGCCCCGCACCGCGACACCGCACCGGAACCGGTCGTCCCCTGCCGTACGTCCCGCTGAATCGCCCGCCGAAACAACCGTTCCACCGGGGGAGTTGGAAGTACCCGTGACCACCTGGACCGACCAGAACGCCGATCGACCCATCTCGCTGACCGCACCGAGCGGCCTCGACCGAGCCGCCCACCACCGGCTCGACGAGGCCTGGCTCGCCGCGGCGTGGAGCCACCCGACGACGCGTTGTTTCGTCGTCTCCGGCGGCCAGGTACTCATCGACGAGACGTCCGACGGCAGCACCGAACTCGTCATGACGCCGTCCTTCGAGGCGCCCCTCACCGAGGCGCACCGCTACTTCCTGGGGACCGACGACGACGGCGTCAGTTACTTCGCCCTCCAGAAGGACACGCTGCCCGGCCGTATCGACCAGTCCGCGCGCCCGGCCGGACTGCGCGAGGCGGGCCTGCTGCTGTCACCCCGGGACGTGGGCCTGATGGTCCACGCGGTCGGCCTGGAGAACTGGCAGCGCACCCACCGCTTCTGCTCCCGCTGCGGTGAGCGCACGGTCATCGCAGCGGCCGGCCACATCCGCCGCTGCCAGGCCTGCGGAGCCGAGCACTACCCGCGCACCGACCCCGCGGTGATCATGGCCGTGACCGACGACGAGGACCGCATCCTGCTCGGCCGCCAGGTCCACTGGCCCGAGGGGCGCTTCTCCACCCTCGCCGGTTTCGTCGAGCCCGGCGAGTCCATCGAGCAGTCCGTGCGCCGCGAGGTCTTCGAAGAGGCCGGCATCACCGTCGGCCAGGTCGAGTACATCGCCAGCCAGCCCTGGCCGTTCCCGTCCAGCCTCATGCTGGGCTTCATGGCCCGCGCCACCTCCACCGACATCGACGTCGACGGCGATGAGATCCACGAGGCCCGCTGGTTCTCCCGCGACGAACTCGGCGCCGCCTTCGAGTCCGGCGAGGTGCTGCCGCCCTACGGCATCTCCATCGCGGCCCGTCTGATCGAACTCTGGTACGGCAAGCCCCTGCCGACCCGTACTTTCATCTGACCCGACGGATTCTGACCCGGCGCACGCAGAAGGGCGGCCCCCACAGCTCGGGGCCGCCCTGCCAGGGTCCGGCTACGCGCCGACCTTCTGCTTCACCTGAGCCAGCGACGGGTTCGTCAGCGTCGAGCCGTCCGGGAACAGGACGGTCGGAACGGTCTGTAGACTTCCCGCTACGTGAGGGCGGCCAGGGAGGGCCGCCCCTTGTGGGGGAGGGAAGAGCGTGAGCGAGAAGCCCAGGGCTCTTGGCGTGGTCCGTCTGTCCGTCGGCAACGAGAACCAGACGGGGGAGGACACGCAGCGCACCCGCATCAGCAAGCGTGCGGACGCGGAGGAAATGGAGTTGGTCGACTTCGCCGTCGACATCGACGTGTCGGCGTCCATCTCGCCGTGGGTACGCCCGTCTCTGGGCGACTGGCTCAACAACAAGAAGGACCAGTTCGACCACATCATCATCCTGAAGATCGACCGCATCGCGCGGTCGGTCCGCCACCTCTCGGACATCATCGAGTGGTGCGAGGCGAACGGTAAGGGCCTCATCTCCTGCGAGGAGGGATTCGACCTCTCGAAGCCGTGGGGCAAGACCATCGCCAAGATCCTGGCTGTGGTCGCAGAGGCCGAGCTGGACGCCATCAAGGCCCGCAACAAGGCTTCCCGGGAGACCATGCGGAAGACCGGCCGCTGGCCGGGTGGCCTTGTCCCGTTCGGACGCAGAGCAGTGAAGGGTGACGCAGGCTTCACTCTGGAACTCGACCCCGAGTACGGCCCGACGCTGATCGAGATGATCCGGCGCTTCATCGAGAAGCCGAGCTTCTCGGCCGTCGCCGACTGGTTGAACGAGCAAGGTGTACCCACGGCTCAGGACATCGCTCGCATCCGCGCGGCGGCAGGCGAGAGCACAACTCGGCTGGCCGACCCAAAGCCTCGGGGAGCCAGGTGGACGCCGACCACAGTGCAAGCCGTACTGATCAGCCGCTCTCTGCTCGGGGAGTACGTACGCGCCAGTGGCGCCGTAGCCCGCAACGACGACGGCACACCTGTCATGCGCTCTGAGCCGGTACTGAACGAGGAGGAGTGGACGAAGCTGTCGGAAGCCGTCGCCTCGGTCAAGTACAAGAAGCAGAAGGGCTCTACGTCGCCGACGGTGGGCGTGACGTTCTGCCTGTTGTGCGGAAGCGCCCTCTACTTCGTGAAGGGCGACCCGGCCAAGGGCAAGCGCGAGCGATACCGCTGTCATGGCAACAAGACCAAGGGCATCCCGGCGTGCCCGAAGCAGAGGTTCTGGGCAGAGGACTTGTACCCCTGGTTGGAGTCGGCCTTGTTGGGCGAGATCGGCCACCTGGAGCGGATGGAGTCGAAGACGACCATCGACGACAGTCGTGCAGCGAAGCTCGCCGTGATCGACGGCAGGATGAACCAGCTCCTGAAGGAACTTCAGCAGGGCGAGATCGGCGCCGTCGCGTACGGCTCGCAAGTTGCCAGCCTTGCCCAGGACCGGGAGAAGGTCACCAGCCAGGAGGGGCCGAAGCCGGTGACCGTATGGACGGGTACGGGCGAGGGCTACGCGGAGTGGTGGGAGCGGTCGAGCGTCGACGAACGGCGCGAGTGGCTGAAGAAGCACAAGGTCAAGGCGTACTTCGGACATGACGTCCTGGCCATCGATCCCGGCGACCTGATCGAGAACATCAAGCAGCAGGGCATCACGTACTGGGATGTGCCCTCCAAGTCTTCTCAGGTGCTCTCACCGATCACGCCGATCTCGTTGCACGGAAAGCCGTACGAGAAGCCGAAGCCGCTTACGGGTGTGGAGTGGGAGATCGTCAGCCGCTGGGAGGACTTCGACGCGGAACGGGCAGCGCAGCGGGCGAAGGCTGAGGAGGAAGCCAAGGGAGCAGAGGTAGCCGAGATGGTTCCGATCTCTGTCTGATGCAGGCTGAGCAACCGAGGAAGGCCCCCGGCCTGGGGGCCTTCTGTCTTGCGATCAGAAGGGCGGCGGCTCGTGCCCCGCTTCTTGGAGCTGGTCGGTCAAGCTGTCGTAGTCGAAGACCACCGGCACGGGAGATGCGTACGCGTCTCCGAACCAGCGTCGATGCTGTTCCTCTTGCTTGACCTTGCCAAGATCTACGAAGGACAAGGTGGGGGCCGAAGGCCCCCCAAGGGAGTCAGCCCCTTCGTCTTCCTTCTGGGGGCCGCTTACGCGGCCCACCTTCGCCGGCTGCTTGCGCTCTTCGTCTTCGCCCTGTCGGCCCCCCTTCGGGGGCCGCTCTTCGCCTACCGGCTTGCTCTTCGCTGCTGGCTCCTCACTCCTACCGCCGTCGTTCTTGAAGGTATGTAGGTTGTATGGCTCCTCAGCCATACCCCCCTGCCTTGGCAAGGTGAGTCGGTAGATCACCGGACCGTCCGGCACCTTGCCCGTCTTCGTAAGCCAGCCAGCCTTACGCGGCCTGCCAACGATCTTGTTGACCGTCTGCTCAGGAGCCTTCCCGCCGTAGCCGAGTTCCCTGGCGATCGTCCCGTTCGACGGGCACACGTTCTCGCCCGTCTCGTAGTCCGCGTACAACGCCATGGCGACGCCGACCAACTTCTCTGCGTGCTTCATGTTCGAGCGCACCAGCGCACGACGCCATACGTGCTCCTGTATCGCGGGCTTCCCTTCTCCGAAGACTCACAAGGACTCCAAAATCTACAGGTCTCCAGGGGTAAAAGCGCAGGTCATCGCATGTGAGGCGCCTCTCAGGCGGACCCCAGAACCGTGGCAGGATTTGAGCCGCCAAGACACGGCGGTCGAGTAAGGACCCTTCAGGGGGTCATACCCCACCCCCTTCGCCGTTGCCTTCCGCTCGCCATCGCAAGGCTGGCCCGTGCCACATGGGCAGGCGAACGGCTGTGCGCCCGCGTGAGCGGCTGGCAGGCTGCACCCCTGGCAGGCAGGCGAGAGCGCAGCGACAGGCAGGCAGGCGCGCCATGCCGATAGGGCGCAGCGCTGGCCGACGCAGGGCAGAGGCACAGCCCCGACCGTGGCGCAGCGTCACCAGTAACGGGCGTCTCGAAAACCAAGGTTTGTGAGACGAGACGGGATGTACTCCGGAAGGAGGCGCAGCACTGTTCAAAACCCGTCTCGAAAACTCCGTCTCAAGCTTGACGTATTGAGACGAGTTCTGAGACAGTCCGTGCCGTGACGACGAACACGATCGCTGGTCAGCTCATCGGCTACGCCCGCGTGTCCACCGATGACCAGGAAGCACAGCTCCAGCGCGACGCACTGACGGCCACAGGCTGCGCCCGGATCTTTGAGGACAAGGCATCCGGCAAGAACACCAACCGGCCAGAGCTCACGGCCGCACTGGACTACGCCAGACCTGGCGACACCCTGTGCGTGTGGAAGCTCGACCGGTTCGCCCGCTCCCTCATCGACCTTGTGACCATGGTCGACACCCTTCGAGAGCGGGGCATCGGCTTCAAGGTGCTCACGGGGGCACTGGCCAACATCGACCCCGGTACGGCGGACGGCCGTCTCATGCTTCAGGTGGCCGGGGCCATGGCGGAGTTCGAGCGCAGCCTCATCAAGGAGCGCACCCGTGCAGGACTCGACGCAGCCAAGGCGCAGGGGCGTACCGGCGGACGGCCGTCCGTGGTCGATGAGGACGTGCTCACCTTGGCCCGTGCCAGGAAGGCGAAGGGCGAGAGCGTAAGCGCCATCGCCAAGGCACTTGGCATCTCCCGTGCCACCTTGTACCGCCACCTTGGAGAGAGCGCCTGAGACAGGCGCACAACGGTTTCGCGACAGGCCCTCGGCTCACGCCGGGGGCCGTTGCCATGCACGACGTGTGACGCCGTCTGACAGGCGTAACGACGCCTGCCCCTGCCGACGGCGGGGGGAGTCGACAGGGACAGGCACAGGGGGTGCAGGTCGCTCGAACAGCTCCCCCTTCCGGCGCACCTCGGTCGTGGTGCTCGCCGTCCCTCAGGGCGCCGGGGGCCTGTCGGTCACTCGTCCCGGACCACCATCGCGAACGACGTACAGACACGCCGGAAGCTCTTGTGTCCGCTCCGGCCTGTGTGGCTCATGCACGCCACGTCGACCGCCGCGCCGTCCGTGGCGGGCGTGGCTGTCCACTTGCAGTGAAGGCACTCCGCTTCGAAGGTCACGTCAGTGTCTGGGTGCTGCGTGATCCTGTGCCTCACGTATCGCATGAGGGAGCGCGCCATCACTCGGCCCCGTGGGCTTCCCGCAGGTGCGTACGGAGTACGACGTTCGCATCTGACGCCTTCGAGTAGTCCCCGACTGATCGGGCGTTGGTTCGGGTCACGGCGATGCCGAGACATTCACGGCAACCCGCTACCGGGGTCGGCTCCGAGGGGGGAAGCGCCAGGGATACCGGCTCCGCCATCGTCGTCTTCGGTGTGCTCATCCTGTACGGCCTCCCCGCCTGGATCTCGCTGCGATCCATCCTTGGGGCTCCAGCGAAGCGGCCCTACGTTCTTTCCTGTTGAGGCAAGAACTCGTCTCGGATGCTCTCGACCAGGGCGCGCATGTCATCGCCGAAGAGCGCCACGTCGGCGAACCGCTCGAAGGTGTCGACGTACGTCTGTATGTCCCTTGGGTCCCGTGTCGTGATCTCCGAGTGGAACGTCTCGACGATCACAAGCCGGTCATCGTGGATGCTGAAGCACGTCATGGGGAAGTCCGGCATCCGACCAGCCAGGGGCACCACCCCAACGGTCACGTTCGGAAGGCGGGACAGGGATACGAGCCGATCAAGTTGTACCGCCATCACGACTGGCTCACAGATCAGCCACCGCAGGACGTGCTCACAGATCACGAAGTAGAACGACCGGCCGTCTTCGTAGAGCGTCGCCTGCCGTTCCATCCTCGCTGCCACCGTCCGAGCCCTGGTCTCGTCCGGCAAAGCTGGGGGCAGGGAGAACACTGCCGTGGCGTACTCCGGTGTCTGGAGGAGTCCGGGGATGAGTTGCCCCTGAAACAGCCTGAGAGCAGTTGTGTTGGCCTCGATGGCCTTGATGGTGTTCTGGTGCTTCCACGGGCCCATACGGCGCAGCAGGCGCCACGCTGTGGCCTCGGTGACCTCGGCTCGGGCAGTTGCGAGGAACTGTTCCTTCACTGCGTCCGAGACGCCGAGCGCGGACAGGATCAGGTCGACGTCCTGAACGGTGGGCAGGGTCCGGCCGTTCTCGATCTTCGAGAGCTTCCCTGCGGACATGGAAGCCCTGCGGGCTACCGCGTCACCGGTCAGTCTCGATGCTTCCCGCAGTGCCCGCAGGGCTCTCCCGATCGACTCCGTGGTCAGTGATGCCGCTCCCAGTAGGCCGCGAACGGCACGGCGCGGGTGAGCGCCAGGTCGCGGTAACCCTGGTACTCCCTCAGCCGGTCGGTAGGCAGGAGTTCACCGCCGATGAACTTGCCCTCGGGGGTGTAGTGCATGCGGTACACGTCACGGTCGTCGAAGAGCCAAAAGTCGTGATCGGGCAGGCCGGTCACCTTCTGCTCGGCAAGGTCGATGATTCCGATGGACTCCCCGGCCTTGATGTTGCCAGGGTAAGCCGACAGCTCGTAACGCAGGTAGTCAGTCAGAGGGGGGCGCAAGACATGAACGCGGGACACGCTCTTGCCCTTGTCGGTCATCGAGCGCACCCATGGGTTGTCGCTCCACTCCGGGCCCATGTCCTCACCCGCGAGGAACCGAGCGATCTCCTCCCGCTCCTCCTCCACGTCATACACGTCGAGCGTCTCCAGCCGGAACGCGGTCCGCTCGAAGCTCTCGAAGAGACGGCCGAACTCGTCACCGCTGAGCACGGAAGTACTCCTCAAGTACGCCGGCCGGGACCATGACGGCCGTCTCTCCCTCGGGGAGATCGAGCTGTGCCAGCCGCTCAGGGTCGGTGATCACGTAACCCTGCACCACGTAGTCCTTGCCATCGTCCGTACCCCACAGCGTCGGGCACGTGCCATTCTTGCAGTCCGGGTCTCCCGACAGCTTCCGCAGCGGTGTGCCCACGGCTTCCCCCTCAGGTCGACGGTCCTTGTCCGTTTCGATGCTTCCGACCTGCGTACAGCAAGGTCAAGATCCCCGGCTTTCCAGAACGGGAAAGCCGCACACTTGACGTTCGGCGCGAGTGGTCCCGGTAGTTGTCCTCGGTGGGTACGAGCGGACCAACGCCCGAGCATGTCAGTCCAGCAGAGCGACCGTGAACGTCTCGCGGTGGGCGGTCAGCCAGGCCTGTATGCGGTCCCAGCGCTCCCATCCGCCACGTTCGGCCAGCGCTTGGAGGTAGACGGGGTTGCCGTCAGCCACGCGGCGGGCGACGAAGGACCGGCAGGTCTCGGTGGCCTGTTCGATCACGCCCGGCAACCCGGCGCGATCCCTCGGCGAGAGGCCGTAGCTGTCAGCGAGGATCCGCAGCCGTGCAGACACATCCAATCCGGCGGGATACAGGGCGGCCGCAGACACCGGATCAAGCATGGGCACCCAGTAGCGGGCAGCCATGGCGACGTCCCAGAGAGGACGGCCCGGAGCTGCCAAGTCGAAATCAATCAAGGCGGTGGCACGGCCGTCGCGGAAGACGACGTTGTCCGGGCACACGTCGTTGTGGCACACCGTCGTTCCCCCCTCCGGGTCGGCGAGGTCCTGTGACCACTCGGCGTCTGTGTCGACCGCGATGGTCGCGCTGACCTCATGCAGGCGGCGCAGGAGGAGTCCCACCGATTCGAGGGCGCTTGTCGTCATTACCCAGGGCGGGAACGGCGGCAGAGCTACCTCGCCTGGGACGAAGGTGAGCTGTTCACGGCCGTCAGCGGTGAGGCGCACGGGAGTCGGAGCTCCATCGAAGCCGTGCTCTCTCAGCGCGAGGAGGTGGGCATGGAGAGCGTGTGCGTTGCGCGGGGCCGGGCGTTCCACCAGCGCACCCCTGCGGAAGACCGCCCCCGCGTTCACCATGCCTCCGACCAGCGCTTCGCCGTCCGCCTCGTCCTCCGTCGTCATGTCGATCACGCTACCGTCGAGTCGGCCTCGTACAGGCCGGGTATACAAAGACCCCCGATCAGGCGCCAAGCCGATCGGGGGTCGTGTGCGTCATGCGTGTCAGACGCCGAGCGCCTGCTTCACCTGGGCGAGGCTCGGGTTCGTCATCACGACCTCGGCGCCACCGCCGGAGGGGACTACCTGAACGGTCGGCACCGTCTGGTTTCCGCCATTCGCCTTCTCGACGAACGCCGCGGACTCCGGGTCCTGCTCGATGTTGATCTCGGTGTACGCGATGCCCTCACGGTCCATCTGCTTCTTCAGCCGCTGGCAGTAGCCGCACCACGTGGTGCTGTACATCGTCACAGTGCCCAGCATGTCTCTTGTGCTCCTTCGACGGGTCCGGTGGATCGAGCGGTCAGGTGGTCGCAGTGGGAGAACGTACTTGAAAGGGCCACCATTCCCGGGACGCCCCCGACGCGCGCACGGGCAGAGGTGACGTCCACCGCATTAGTACGACTGCGAGGGCCCGCCTGTGGACAACCGTCCCGCCCGTCTCCGCCGACCTGGCAGCATGGCCGTGTGACAGCAGCAACGCACTCCCCCCTCTTCCCGCAGGCACCGGACTCGGCCGACGCGGTGCTCGACGGGCTCGACCCCGAGCAGCGCGAGGTGGCCACCGCCCTGCGCGGTCCGGTGTGTGTGCTGGCCGGAGCCGGCACGGGCAAGACCCGGGCGATCACCCGCCGCATCGCCTACGGTGTGCGCGCCGGCATCCTGCACCCCTCCAGCGTGCTGGCCGTCACCTTCACCAACCGCGCTGCCGGGGAGATGCGGGGCCGCCTGCGCCAGCTCGGCGCCCAGGGCGTGCAGGCCCGCACCTTCCACTCCGCGGCCCTGCGGCAGCTCCAGTACTTTTGGCCGAAAGCGATCGGTGGCTCCCTGCCCCGGCTCGTCGACCGCAAGTTCCAGCTCGTCTCCGACGCGGCCGCCGCCTGCCGCATCCGTCTCGACCGGGGCGAGCTGCGGGACGCCATCGCGGAGATCGAGTGGTCCAAGGTCACCCAGACCGTCCCCGCCGACTACGCCCTGGCCGCCGCCAAGGCGGGCCGGGAGATCCCCCGCGACCCCGCCGAGATCGCCCAGCTCTACGCCGCCTACGAGGACCTCAAGCGCGAGCGCGCCGTCATCGACTTCGAGGACGTCCTGCTGCTCACCGTCGCCGTCCTCCAGGACCGGCACGACATCGCCGAGCAGGTCCGCGCCCAGTACCAGCACTTCGTGGTCGACGAGTACCAGGACGTCAGCCCCCTCCAGCAACGCCTGCTCGAACTCTGGCTCGGCGACCGGGACAACCTGTGCGTGGTGGGGGACGCCAGCCAGACGATCTACTCGTTCACCGGAGCCACCCCCGACCACCTCCTCGACTTCCGCACCCGCCACCCCGGCGCCACAGTCGTCAAGCTGGTCCGCGACTACCGCTCCACCCCCCAGGTCGTCCACCTGGCCAACGGCCTGCTCTCCCAGGCCCGCGGCCGCGCCGCGGACCACCGCCTGGAGCTGATCTCCCAGCGCGAACCCGGACCCGAGCCCGGCTACGCCGACTACACCGACGAGCCCGCCGAGGCCGAAGGCGCGGCCCGCCGCATCCGCGATCTCCTCGGCGCGGGGGTCCCGGCCGCGGAGATCGCCATCCTGTTCCGCACCAACGCGCAGTCGGAGACCTACGAACAGGCCCTCGCCGACCTCGGCATTCCCTACCAGCTGCGGGGCGCCGAGCGGTTCTTCGACCGCCCCGAGGTGCGCAAGGCGATCGCCGCACTGCGCGCCGCCGCCCGCTTCGGCGGCAACGACACCCTCCTCGAAGACACCGTCGACCTGCCCTCCCAGGTGCGTGCCGTCCTCTCCGGCGAGGGCTGGACCGCGCAGCCGCCGGCCGGCTCCGGAGCCGTCAGAGAGCGCTGGGAGTCGCTGGCCGCGCTGGTCAACCTCGCGCAGGACTTCACGGCCGCCCAGCCCGGCGCCACACTCGCCGACCTGGTCGCCGAACTCGACGAGCGGGCGAACGCCCAGCACGCCCCGACCGTCCAGGGGGTCACGCTGGCCTCCCTGCACTCGGCCAAGGGCCTGGAGTGGGACGTCGTCTTCCTGGTCGGCGTCGCCGAGGGCATGATGCCGATCAGCTACGCCAAGACCGACGAACAGATCGAGGAGGAGCGCCGCCTCCTCTACGTCGGGGTCACCCGGGCCCGCGAGCGCCTCCATGTCTCCTGGGCGCTCTCCCGCTCACCCGGCGGCCGCGCGAGCCGCCGTCCCAGCCGCTTCCTGGACGGCCTGCGGCCCGGTTCCGGCACCGCCGCCGGCCGCGGCGCCGCAGGCGGCGCCGGAGGCATCGAGCGTGGTTTCAGCGGCGCAGCCGCGGTCGGCGGCCCCGCCGCGCCGCGCCGGACCCAGCGCAGCCCGGCCCGCTGCCGGGTCTGCGGGCGCACCCTCACCGACGCCGGCGAGATGAAGCTGATGCGCTGCGAGGACTGCCCCACCGACATGGACGAGGGGCTCTACGAACGGCTGCGGGACTGGCGGGCGGTGCAGGCCCAGCGCGCTGGACAGCCCGCGTTCTGCGTCTTCACCGACAAGACGCTGATGGCGATCGCCGAGACCGTCCCCGAGGAGGAGGGCGAGCTCGCGCGGATCCCGGGGGTCGGCGTGCGCAAGCTCAACCGTTACGGAGCCGAAGTCCTGGCCATCTGCGCAGGCCACGACGTCGGAGGGGGCGACGAGAAGGAGTGACGGGGGGCTGCCGGGGCACTGATCCGAACTCGTCGAAAAAATAGTTTGCGCATGCCCCAGCAATCCCCATAGGTTCTTAGGCACGGGAACGGCGGCCTTCTCGAAGGCCCTGATTCCGTGCTGTACTTGCATATCCGACGGACTGGGTTCACCCCTGGTCCCCCGAGACGCCGAGAGGAGGCGATTCCAGTGATCATCACCAACAGCAGCTCCACCGCGAAACTGAACGATCGCTCGATCGTCTCCGCGTGCATGCTCGGCGCCTCGGTCCTGGGCACCGGTCTGTCCGGCATTCGTGCCGACCGGTCGGCGTCCTCCTCCGTTGCTCCCGCGGGTCTTCCCGTCCGCGAGCGCAATGAGCGACCGACTGAGGCACTGGAAGCAGTAAAGGCAGAGGCGCAAGCGTATGCCTTTACGGCGGCCGGTGCCGGAAGCCGGAAGCAGACGACGCAGCACCACCTGATGTGGGCCTTCCGTGGGCCAGAACCCTGGAGTGATCCAGCCTGATCGACTCAGGCCGGCGCCTTCAGGGCCGCGGAACCCCACCCGGGATCCGCGGCCCTTCTGTTTTCCCCGAACAACGGGGACGACGGAGCGAAGGGGCCTCGGGACAAGAAAAGAACCCGGTACCCAGCCGACAACCGGTCCCACCGGACCGGACCGACCAGACGAGGAAGACCAACCGTGCAACTCGAAGCGCACGCCCCGTCCGTACCGCCTTCCGAAACGATCCCCCCGCCCGGCCTCACGGAGGACTCCACCTTGACCCCGCTCACGGCGCTCACCGCGCTCGACGACGCCATCGAGAACCTCGGCGTACCCGTCCCCTGCCGCTCCTACGACCCGGAGGTCTTCTTCGCCGAGTCGCCGGCCGACGTCGAGTACGCCAAGTCCCTCTGCCGCACCTGCCCGCTGGTCGAGGCCTGCCTCGCCGGCGCCAAGGAGCGGCGCGAGCCCTGGGGCGTCTGGGGTGGCGAGCTGTTCGTCCAGGGTGTCGTCGTCGCCCGGAAGCGGCCGCGTGGTCGCCCGCGCAAGAACCCGGTCACGGCATGAACACCACCGCAGGAACGATCGACCGCCCCCTCACGCAAGACCCCAAGAAGCAGGCCCCTATGAAGCCGTTCACCAGCGAGCCCGCAGGCTCCGCGACCGAAGACATCACCACCACCGGCGCGTACGACTCGCGCCAGAACAGGACACGGGAGATGCAACTCATCCCAGAAGCCCTGGCTCGTGCGCATATGCACGACCGACTGCACGAGGCCGAGCGGGAACGTCGGGCCGTGCGCCTGATGACCGCTCGCCGGATGCAGCGCCGGGCCGAGCGCGCCTCGATGCGTGCCCGCCGGGCGCTCGCCATGGCCGTGATGCAGTAACCACGCCCACCTGAAGCGGTGGCCTCCCGACAGGGGAGGCGAAGCTCTCCCCCGCGGGGGCCGGTCCGTCCGAACGGACCGGCCCCCGCGGCGCGTTGTGCGGGCGATCCACCGCGGACCGGCGGTGAGGTATGTCACAGGCCGGTGAGCAGGCGCACTCGGCCGGGCGCCTCAGCCCTGCCTCGCGCCTTGTGCCCCCGACCTCAGGCTCCCTGTCTCACGCTTCCGCGACCGACTCCCCCGCCTCCAGGGCCTCCAAAGCCTCCAAGGCGTCCTCCGGGAGGAACCCGGGCAGCCACTCCTCCAACTCCTCGCGCAACCGCACCGTCGCGCCGAGCTGGCACAGGACACCGATCGTGCTCAGCGTCACCCGGTGTATCAGCAGGTAGGCCGGCGGCAGGTTGAGCTGCTTGCCCAACTGGTGGGCGGGGGAGCGGGGGTCGGCGATCCTCGCCGCCTGGCTGCGCATCCAGCCACGGGTGAACGTGAACTCCTCCACCTTGGCCGGCTCGATGATCGGCAGCAGGTAGTCGAGGACCGCGTCGGGATCCAGCTCGATGGAGTCCTTGACGAAGCCCTCTGTACAGAGGAGTTCGTAGACCGTCTCCGCGTCGCCGTCCAGGGTCATGCGCAGGGACTCGCCGATCGGGTCCGGCAGGCCGCCCGGGAGCCGGTCCACCGTGCCGAAGTCCAGGACGCCCAGGCGCCAGTCGTCCTCGCCGGCCGGCCCGCCGGGCAGAAGCCGGAAGTTGCCGGGGTGCGGGTCGGCGTGGAGCAGGCCGGTGCGAGCCGGGCCGGAGAAGAGGAATCGGGACAGCAGCTGGCCGGCGCGGTCGCGCTGCTCCCGGGTGCCGTCGGCGATCACCTCGGACAGCGGCACACCGTCCATCCACTCGGTGACCAGGATCTGGTCGCACTGGTGGACGACCGCCGGGACCGCGAAGTCGGGATCGTCGGCGAACTCCTCCGCATGGGCGTGCTGGGCCTGCGCCTCCAGGCTGTAGTCGAGTTCCTCGGAGACCCGGTCCTTGAGCTCGGAGATCAGCGGTTTGACGTCCATACCCGGGATGAGGGGGCCCAACAGCCGTGCGAAACGGCTGAGTTGGGTCAGGTCCGACAGCAGGGCCTCACCGGCTCCCGGGTACTGGACCTTGACCGCGACCTCCCGGCCGTCGTGCCACACCGCTCGGTGCACCTGGCCGATCGAGGCCGCCGCGGCCGGTTTGTCGTCGAACTCCAGGAACAGCTCGGACCAGTCCTCGCCGAGCCGCTCCGCGAGCACGGAGTGCACCGTGCGGGTCGGCATCGGGGGCGCCGCGTCCTGAAGCTTGGTGAGGGCCGCGCGGTAGGGGCCGGCCACCTCCTCGGGGAGGGCGGACTCGAAGACGGACATGGCCTGCCCGAACTTCATCGCACCGCCCTTCAGCTCGCCCAGCACCTTGAAGAGCTGCTCGGCGGTGCGCTGCTGCAGCTCGCGGCTGACGATCTCCGCGGACTCGCCCACGATCCTCTTGCCCAGACCCCAGGTCGCCCGCCCGGCGAAGCCGAGCGGGAGCGCGGCGAGCTTGGCGGTCCGGGTGACCGCCTTCCGGGGAAGATCAGACATGCGCCCTCCAAGTCCCAGCCAGCCGCGCCGCGTCCGTCGTACGGCGTAACCCCTTCGAATGCCGTTGCTCCCCCATTGTCGCGTGCGATGCCTGGTCCTCGGCGGTGTGTTCCTGCTTACCTTTCTCCGCGGCCCCGCACAGACAGGCCGAGTGGGGCCATACCGGTCGCGGGTGCCACTGGAGAGTGGGGACGGAGACCTCCCAGCGGGCGCCCGCGCTCGACGGGGTCCGGCCGTCGAGGAAGGCGAGCGCGTGGGCCGCCGCCAGCCCGGCGACCGTCGTGGCCAGGGTCAGATCGCAGGCGCGTGCCGCGCGCCGCTTCCCGGAGTGCCACTGGGCGACCAGCCGGGGCCAGGCCGGGTCCCGGTCGGTGCGCTCCTGCTGGAGACAACCGGCGCAGCCCGTCTCACCCGGCAGCACGAGCGGGCCGACCACGCCCGTGCCCTCCACGACCCCGGTGTAGAGATGCGGTGTGCCCGAGGCGATCAGCGGTTCCGCAGCCGAGGGAGCGGGAGCGTGCACGGACACGTCGTCCCGTGGCGCGATGATCACCAGGGAGTGGCCGGGGGTGTCCGCCCCGGCCGGTGAGCCTGTCTTTCTGCGGGGTGGGCGGCCGGGGGCGGCGCGGCGCACGGCGCGGCGAGCGGCTTCGTCCCGACGCTCGCCGACCGCCTCGGCGGGCAGGCCGCCCGGTGCCACGTCCGCAGGCTCCACCAGGCCGCCGTCCCGCACATCCACCTCGCCCACCCCCGCACCCGACAGCAGCGCGGCCAGTACCACGCCGACCCGGCCCGCTCCCCGTACCTGGACCCGCAGTCGGCCTCGGGCTGTCAGATGCTCCATCGCGTCACCAGGTTCCGACGTGATGAGGGACAGTGCGGCGAGATCAGGGCGCAGCCGGTCCATGACCTCCTTCTTCTCCCGCAGCGCGGAGGCCTCCGGCCCGCCGCCGCGTGCGTCGTCGAGCAGCCCCGCCCGCGTCAGCCGCTCCACCAGCCGGTCGACATGGCCGTCGGGCAGATCCATCCGGCGGCCCTCCTCGCGCAGGAGAGGGAGGCCGCGGGTGCCGTCCAGCAGATCGAGGAAACTGCCCGTCGCCGTGTCCACCGGGCCCAGTGTCAGCGCGTGCGCCGGTGTCATACCGAACTGCACCGTGTTGAGGTCACGCCAGCCGCGCCGCAGCGCGGGCTTCACCATCGGATGCATCAAAGGCCCCCGTATGCCTGGAATCTCCCCGTAAGGTCGGCGGAGCGGGGGCGTGGGGGTGTCCTCGCTCCGCCGACGAGTGCCAGCATGCCCGGGACCGCTCGGGCGTGCCGAAAGTTGTCCACAGGCACGGGCGTTCGTCGTACAAATCCGTCGTACGAGGCAAAGGCGGCGGAGGAGATCGGAAGCGAACCGTCCCGGAGTCGGGACTTCCCCCGTGTGCAGCGGGTAACGTCGGGGCGTGTCCGCCGACCCACTGCACCGCGCCGGAAGCCCACAGCGCAGCGCGACGAGCCAGCCGCCGAGCGGCTCGGGGGCGAGCGCGATCGAGGTCCGCAGAAGCGCCCGTCGACGTCGGACGGTCTCCGCGTACCGCGAGGGCGATCGCACCATCGTGCTCATCCCTGCCCGGATGTCCGAGGCCGAGGAGCAACGCTGGGTGAGCGTCATGCTCGACAAGCTCGCCGCCCAGGAGAGCCGGCGGGTGCCCGGCGACGCCGAGTTGGCCGAGCGCGCGGAGCGGCTGTCGGCCCAGTGTTTCGGCGGCCGGGCCCGGCCCACCTCGGTCCGGTGGGTGACCAACCAGAACACCCGCTGGGGCTCGTGCACACCGGCCGAGGGCAGCATCCGGCTGTCGCACCGGCTCAAGGGCATGCCCGAGTACGTCATCGACTACGTCCTCGCCCACGAGCTCGCCCATCTGCTCGTGCCCGGCCACGGCCCCGACTTCTGGCGGCTCCTGGAGTCGTACCCGCGCACCGAGCGCGCCCGCGGCTACCTCGAGGGCGTCGTCGCGGCCGAGCGGCTGCCCCAGCCGCCCGGCGCGGGCGGGGAGTGACCTGCCGCGCGCGTGAGCGAAACCGGCCGGTAGCAGGTGACGCGGGTTGTGTACCGGGTCTGTACCGACATCGTGCGTTGTCAGACTTTGCCGTTAGCCTGACGCGACGCACTCACAAATCGGGATGGGGGACGGTCGTTACGCATGCCCAGGGAATTCCAGCGCGGCCACAAGGCCAGGATCAGTGACCTCACCGCGGGCACCGATCTGTACGTAGGCGTGCAGATCACCGCTCCCGGCCTGACCTTCGACATCAGCTGCTTCGGCCTCGACGCCGACGAGCGGCTCTCGGACGACCGGTACTTCGTCTTCTTCAACCAGCCGAAGTCCCCCGAGGAGTCCATCCAGCTCCTGGGCGCCCAGGCGGGCGACACGGAGTCCTTCCGTATCACTCTGGACCGGATCCCCCAGCAGATCCGCAAGCTGTCCTTCACGGCGACCCTCGACGGCGCCGGGCAGATGTCGCAGATCAACCCCGGCTACATCCGCATCGTCGCCGGCGGCGAGGAGGTGGCCCGCTACGCCTTCAACGGCTCGGAGTTCACCACCGAGCGGGCCGTGATGCTGGGCGACTTCTACTTCAAGGACGTGTGGCGCTTCGCGGCCGTCGGACAGGGCTTCGACGGCGGCCTGGACGCGCTGCTGAAGAACTTCGGCGGCGAGGTCGCGGAGGAGGAGGCGCCCGCCGCCCCGCAGCAGCAGCCGCAGGCCGGGGCCGCTCCCGGCTTCGCCCCGCCCGCCTTCGGCGCACCGTCCGCACCCGCCCCGGCGCCCGCTCCGCAGCAGCCGCAGCCCGCCGCCGCGCAGGGCTTCGCGCCCCCGCCCGCCGCGACCCCGCCGCCGGCCCCGGCCCCCGCACCCTCGATGCACGCCGCGCCGACCATCGTCGCGCCGCTGACACCGCCCGGCGGCGGTCACGTCCCGCCGCCCGCCCCGGCACCGGCTCCGTACGGCCAGCCGCCCCAGCAGCAGCCGTACGGTCAGGGCCCGGCACCGACCGCGCCCATGCCTCCCGGCTACGGCCAGCAGCCCCAGGCGCCGCAGGCCCCGCCCGGCTACGGACAGCCGCCCGCGCCGCCCGGATACGGTCAGCAGCCGCCGTTCGGGCAGGTCCCGGGGCAGCAGGCGTACGGCGTGCCGCAGGGCGCGCCCCAGGGCGGCGCGGGTGTGACCGCCGCGCTCCAGCAGTTCAAGGAGACGCCCACCGGGCAGCGCTGGACGCCGCAGACCAAGAAGATGATCCGCGTCGACCTCGCCATCGGCGGCCAGCCCGTGCTCGCCCGCCAGGGCAGCATGGTCCTCTACCAGGGCAAGGTCGACTTCAGCTACAAGGGAGCCGGATTCGCCGGCCGGATCGTCGGCAACGCGACCGGCCAGGAGATGCAGCTGATGCGCTGCACCGGCCAGGGTCAGGTGTTCCTCGCCGAGAACTCCACCCAACTGCACCCCATCGAACTCCAGGGCGACGCGATCTGCGTCTCCGCCGAGAACGTCCTCGCCTTCGACGAGAGCCTCCAGTACGAGGTCCGCCGCGTCGAGGGGCACGGCATCCCCGGCGGCGCGCTGTTCACCATGCAGTTCCAAGGCACGGGCACGATCGTCGTGAAGACGCACGGCACGCCCGTCGTCCTGCCGGTCACGCCCACCACGTTCGCCGACTGCAACGCCGTCGTCGCCTGGTCGGCCGCCTCCCAGGTGGTCGTCTCCAGCCAGGTGCGGATGCGCCGCAACGCCTACCCGGGCGACACCGGAGAGAGCGTCAACCTCCAGTTCCGGGGAGCTCCCGGCAACTTCATCGTCGTCCAGCCGTACGAGGTCTGAGGGAGCCCGTCATGAACCAACCGCTCGCGGGCTATGCCCCCGCACCCGTCACCGCCCGCATGGAGAACCACGGCAACCACATGCTGAAGGTCGCCATGCAGACCGGGAACGACCTCTTCGCGCGCGTGGGCTCGATGGTCGCCTACGAGGGCTTCGTCCAGTACGAGCCCAACCCGCCGGCCGTCCGCCAGATCGCCCGCGACTGGATGACCGGCGAGGGCGCGCCCCTCATGAAGTGCACCGGCGACGGCCTGCTCTACCTCGCCGACTACGGGGCGAACGTGGTCGTCATCCAGCTCAACGGCGACGGCATCTCCGTCAACGCCACCAACCTGCTTGCCTTCGACGCGCACCTCACCTGGGGCGTCGAGCGCGTCAAGGGGCTCGCGAAGTTCGCCGGCCAGGGCCTGTGGAACACCAAGATCTCCGGGCAGGGCTGGGTCGCGCTGACCTCGCGGGGCAAGCCGATCGTCGTCGACTGCGGCGGCGGCGAGGACGAGACGTACGTCGACCCCGACGCGCTCGTCGCCTGGTCCCCGAACCTCAAGGTGAAGGGCAAGCGCAGCTTCAAGGCGCAGTCGCTCATCGGCCGGGGCAGCGGCGAGGCCTACCAGATGGCCTTCTCCGGCCAGGGCATCGTCGTCGTCCAGCCCAGTGAGGACAGCACCGACCGCCTCCGGGTCCGGGGCTGAGGGGGAGCCAGAAACGCCATGCAGAGCCCACTTTTCGCGCACAACGACTCGCAGACCCAGGAACGCTGGAGTCTGCAGAACAAGCAGATGCTCCGGGTCACCCTGGAGGGCCACGACGACATCCTCGCCCGCAAGGGCACGATGGTCGCCTACCAGGGCCTGATGGAGTTCGACGCCGAGTACCAGAGCAACAACCAGGGACGCGCGCGTGCGCACACCGGCGAGGGCCTGGACCTGATGCGCTGCCACGGGCAGGGCACGGTATACCTCGCCAACCTCGCCCAGCACGTCCACGTGGTGGAGGTGGAGCAGGACGGTCTGACCGTGGACAGCAGCTATGTGCTGGCCATGGACTCCGCGCTGCACCACGAGGTCATCGCCGTCGACAGCCTCTACGGCATCTCCGGCTCCGGGAAGTACCAGCTCAACATCACCGGCCGCGGCAAGGTCGCGCTGATGACCTCGGGCGCGCCCCTGATGATGCAGGTCACGCCCGACAAGTACGTCAACTGCGACGCCGACGCCATCGTGGCCTGGTCCACCGGGCTGCGCGTGCAGATGCAGGCCCAGACGCACACCTCCGGGGTGTGGCGCCGACGCGGCAACACCGGTGAGGGCTGGGAGCTGAGCTTCATGGGCTCCGGCTACGCGCTCGTGCAGCCCAGCGAGCTGCTGCCGCCGCAGAACGCCCAGATCGGCTCCGGCCTGGCCGCCCAGTACGGCATGGGGCAGCAGGGGGCGCGCGCTCAGAACCAGGGCAACGTCTGGAGCTGACCCTCCGGACGGCAGACGTAAGGGGCGATCACCCGGTGGGTCGCCCCTTACCCGTTGCGGCCCGTTCTGCGGCTCACAGCCGCGCGCGGGTCGCTTCCAGCAGCCGTACGACCGACCCGTCGGCCACGCCCGCCACCTCGTCGTAGGCGAACCAGCGCAGGTCGAGGGACTCGTCGCTGATGGTCTCCACCGCCCCGGCCGGAGCGAGCGCCGCGTACTGGACGTCGTAGTGCCAGGCGCAGGGCGTGAGATGCCGGTCGAGCCGGACCGGGCCGCCGGGCAGCAGGGTCAGCCCCGGGACGCCCGACTCCTCGGTGCCCTCCCGCAGGGCCGCGGCCGCCAGCGTCGCGTCGGCCGGCTCGCAGTGGCCGCCCGTCTGCAGCCACATGCGCAGCTTCTTGTGGAGCGTGAGCAGCACCCGCCCTCGCTCCGGGTCGATCACCAGGGCGCTTGCCGTGAGGTGGCCCTCCCCGCAAGCCTTCCGCATGCCGTCCGGGTGCGCCGCGAGATGGTCCAGGTAGGTCTGGCGCAGCTCTTCCTGGCCCTCGTACCCCTTCAGGACGAGGACCGCGTCGTCGTACAGGCTCACTCGGTGTCGTCGCCCCCGGAGTCGTTCTCGTCGTCCTTCTTCAGGTTCGGCCTCTCGCTGTGGCCGCCGCCGCTCGCCGCCTCGCCGAGCATCTTGTCCAGCTCGGAGAAGTCCAGCTGCTCGCGGTGCACGAAGCCGTCCGGGTCGTCCAGATCGGACGCCGTGGGCAGCATGTCCGGGTGGGCCCACAGGGCATCCCGGCCGTCGACCCCGCGCGCGTCCGTCAGCGAGGCCCACAGCCGGGAGGCGTCGCGCAGCCGGCGCGGGCGCAGCTCCAGGCCGATCAGCGTCGCGAAGGTCTGCTCGGCGGGACCGCCCGTGGCACGGCGTCGGCGCAGCGTCTCGCGCAGCGCGTCCGCGGACGTCAGACGCGGCTTCGCGGCCGCGTGCACCACCGCGTCCACCCAGCCCTCGACGAGCGCCAGGGCCGTCTCCAGACGGGCCAGGGCGGCCTTCTGCTCCGGGGTGTCCTCCGGCTGGAACATGCCCTGCTGCAGCGCGTCCTGAAGCTGCTCGGGGTTCTGCGGGTCGAACTGGCCGACCACGTCCTCCAGCTTGGCGGTGTCGACCTTGATCCCGCGCGCGTAGCCCTCGACCGCACCGAACAGGTGCGAGCGCAGCCACGGCACATGCGCGAAAAGGCGCTGGTGGGCGGCCTCGCGCAACGCCAGGTAGAGCCGCACCTCCTCCTTCGCGACGCCCAGGTCCTTGCCGAACGCCTCGATGTTCACCGGCAGCAGCGCCGCGCGCCCGGCCGGGCCGAGCGGCAGACCGATGTCGGTCGAGCCGACGACCTCGCCCGCGAGCACGCCCACGGCCTGCCCGATCTGCGAGCCGAACATCGCGCCGCCCATCGACCGCATCATGCCGATCAGCGGGCCCGCCATGGCCTGCATCTCCTCCGGCAGGACGTCGCCCATGGCCGCGCCGACGCGCTCGGCGACCGGGTCGACGAGCTCCTTCCACGCGGGCAGGGTCGCCTCGACCCACTCCGCGCGGGACCACGCCACCGCCGAGCCGGCGCCGGACGGCAGCGACGTCGCGTCGTCCAGCCACAGGTCGGCCAGGCGGACGGCGTCCTGGACCGCGGTGACGTCGGCGGGGCCGACGCTCGCGTCCTTCACGCCGTCGGAGGTGCCCTGGGAGACCTGCTGGCGGGCGATCTGCTTGGCCATGTCCCAGTTCACCGGGCCGCCCTCGTAGGAGAGCATCTGGCCCAGCTGCTGGAACGCGGCCCCCAGGTCGTTGGGGTTCAGTGAACCGAACATCGCGGCGAGCGGGTTGTCGGCGCCCGGGCCGCCCGGGCCGCCGAAGCCGCCCGCGCCGGGCAGCCCGCCGAAACCGAACGGGTTGGCCGGTCCCTGACCACCGCCGCTCTGCGGGTCCTTCTTCTTGCCCTCGTCGCCGTCTTCCGGCTCCTCCGGCGGAAGGCCGAATCCGAATGGGGTGTCACTCACGGGGTTCCTCGGCTGGTAAGGCCACCGGTTATCGGCCGGCGGCGACTGCCCTGCAACACCACCCAGCGTAGACACCCCGGCTCGATCGGGCCTCGGTGCTTCGCCGACTCCTGGCCTGCGGCAGGATGGATGCCACCTGGTACGTACGCGTCACTCACGCCCGTATGCCAAGACAACCGCTGGAGACACCTGGTGAGTTCCCCAGATCCGCAGGTTCGCGCAGCGCGAAACCACTCAACCCCGAGCGGTGCGCGCGGGCCCGTCGTCGCCGTGACCGGTGCCGCGACCGGGGTCGGCGCGCTGCTCACGGAGCGGCTCGCCGCATCGGAGGAGGTCAAGCAGGTCGTCGCGATCGACGAGCGGCGGGGGGAGTGCGACGCGGCGCAGTGGCACATCCTCGACGTCCGCGACCCGGCGATCGCCGAGAAGCTGCGCGGGGCGGACGTCGTGGTCCACCTCGCGCTCGACCTCGACCTGGGGAGTGACGCCGCCGCCCGGACGGCCTACAACGTGCGCGGTACGCAGACCGTGCTGACGGCCGCCGCGGCGGCCGGGGTGCACCGCGTCGTGCTGTGCACCTCCGCGATGGTCTACGGGGCGCTGGAGGACAACGAGCTGCCGCTCGCGGAGGACGCGGAGCTGCGCGCGACGGCCGAGGCGACCGGCGTCGGCGACCTCCTGGAGATCGAACGGCTCGCACGGCGCGCGCCCCGGGCGCACCCGGGACTCAACGTCACCGTGGTGCGGCCCGCGATCCTGGTCGGCGGCACCGACACCGCGCTGACCCGGTACTTCGAGTCGCCGCGGCTGCTGGTCGTCGCCGGTTCGCGGCCGGCCTGGCAGTTCTGCCACGTCGAGGACCTGGTGGGCGCTCTGGAGTACGCCGTCCTGGAGAAGGTCGACGGAGAGCTGGCCGTCGGGTGCGACGGGTGGCTGGAGCAGGAGGAGGTCGAGGAGCTCAGCGGGATCCGGCGGATGGAGCTGCCGTCGGCGGTCGCGCTGGGCGCAGCCGCCCGGCTGCACCGGATCGGGCTCACGCCGTCTCCGGCGGGCGACCTGGCGTACACGATGCACCCCTGGGTGGTGAGCGGGAGCAGGCTGCACGACGCGGGGTGGCGGCCGCAGTGGACGAACGAGGAGGTCCTCGCGGAGCTGCTGGCGGAGGTGTCCGGACGGCACACGGTCGTCGGCCGGCGGCTGGGCCGCAAGGACGCGACCGCGGCGGGTGCGGCCGGTGCGACGGTGGCCCTGTTGGGTGCGGCGGCGGTGGTGCGCAGGGCCCGGAAGGCGCGGCGGCGATGAGCGCGGGGGCTTCCCGCCGACGGGAAGCCCCGGACGGGCCGACTTTGGAGGTCGCTCCAAAGCGTCACACGCGTGTACCGGGCGATGACGCTATTCCCCCTGGTCTCAGGCGTGCGGCACGATGGGGGTATGGCAGACACCAACGACCACCCCGGCGAGCAGGCGGCGCAGGATCCCGTCAAGCTGATCGCCGTTCGTGACACCGCGCTCTCCCTGGACGAGGTTTTCCGGGCCGTCGGGGACGCCGCGGCCGGCGGGACGGCGCTGTTCGTGGGCACCGTGCGCAACCACGACGGGGGCGCCGACGTCGACGCCCTCGGCTACTCCTGCCACCCCAGCGCCGAGGCGGAGATGCGGCGGATCGCCGAGAAGGTCGTCGCGGACTACCCCGTGCGCGCGCTCGCGGCCGTGCACCGCGTGGGGGACCTGAGGGTGGGCGACCTCGCCGTCGTCGTCGCCGTCTCCTGCCCGCACCGCGGGGAGGCCTTCGAGGCCTGCCGGAAGCTCATCGACGACCTCAAGCACGAAGTTCCCATCTGGAAGCACCAGAAGTTCTCGGACGGCACGGAGGAGTGGGTCGGCGCGTAGCGCCGTCGTTGAGGGGTGGTGGTCGGGTGGCGGGAGGGCGGGTCGGCGCGTAGCGCCGTCGTTGAGGGGTGGTGGTCGGGTGACGGGAGGGCGGGTCGGCGCCTGCTGAACCCTTCCGGTCACGCCCCTGGGACCACCCGTCCGGTTGCGTAACCGCACCCCTGCCGTGAGCGTTGTCAGTGCGGATGGTTAATCTGCTGATCAGTCAGTTGCGGTGGCTCATCGGGGTTGGGAGGTCGGCATGGCTGCGCTCGCCTGGTTGCTGATTCCGCTGGTCGCCGCGATCGGCGCCGGCCTGTGGGGCAGTTGGGCCAACCGGACCCGCAAGGCCCGCAGTGACGGCCCTGAGCTGGACGGATACGCGCGCTTCCGCGCGGCCATGGAGAAGCCCCACTCCCATACCTGACCCGGGTGGCAGCCCTGACGGTGCGCTGACAGACGCGTCACGTAATGTCGAGTCATGCCACGCCGCACCGCGACGATGCTCGCCTCCACCCTGATGCTGATCGCGCTTCTGTGCGCGGGAGTACTCATCCCCGTGCCGTATGCGGAGATGTCCCCGGGGCCGACGGTGAACACACTCGGCGACCACGACGGCGAGCCGGTGCTGCAGATCTCCGGGCGCAAGACCTACGCCACCAGCGGCAACCTCAACATGACCACCGTGCGCGTCACCAGCGCCGACTACCGGATGAACCTGGTCGAGGCCGTCTACGGATGGCTAGCGCACGACAACAAGGTCGTGCCGCACGACACGCTCTACCCGGACGGCAAGACCGAGGAACAGTCCACCCAGGAGAACGCCGAGGAGTTCAGCCAGTCCCAGGAGAGCGCCAAGGTCGCCGCCCTGAAGGAGCTGGACATCCCGGTGACCTCCTGGGTGATCGTCTCGACCGTGGTGAAGGCGTCCCCGGCGGAGGGCAAGCTGCACGCCGGTGACGTGATCAAGGCCGTGGACGGCACCGTGGTGAAGGAGCCGGGCGACGTCGCCGAACTGGTGACGAAGCACAAGGCGGGGGAGAACGTCGTCTTCACGATCGTGCCGGCGAAGGAGCAGGCGGCCGCCGAGAAGGCGAACAAGACGGCGACCAAGACCCAGGACGTCACCATCACCACCGCGAGCTCCGACGACACCGGTGAGAAGCGGGCCATCGTCGGGATCTCGGCCGGAACCGACCACACGTTCCCGTTCACCATCGACATCAAGCTCGCCGACGTCGGCGGGCCCAGCGCCGGTCTGATGTTCTCGCTCGGCATCTACGACAAGCTCACCCCGGGCAGCCTCACCGGCGGCAAGTTCGTCGCCGGCACCGGGACCATCGACGACACCGGCAAGGTCGGGCCGATCGGCGGCATCGAGCTGAAGACCGTCGGCGCGCGCAGCCAGGGCGCCCAGTACTTCCTGACGCCCGCCGACAACTGCGCGGCCGCCGCCAAGGACACCCCCTCGGGGCTCAGGCTCGTCAAGGTGAACACCATCGACGACGCCCTCACCGCCCTCAAGGACATCCGCAGCGGCGACACCGCCGACCTGCCGAAGTGCACGAAGTAGCCGGCAAACCGACCACCCCGCGGATGTTCCGCAGGAGCTACTCCGCGAACGTCGCCGACAGCGCCTCCGCGAGGCCCGGCACCAGGCCCGCGCCCGTGAGGACCTCCGTCGGGGCATCCTTCTCGCGCAGCCGAAGAGCCGAGTCGCGGGTGCCGTCGCGCAGCACGCCGACCGTCATCCGGACCTCCTGACGGTCCGGGTGGTCCGCCACCCACTTCGTGAGCTTCGCCCCGCTCAGCCCCTGCGGGACCTGGGCCTCGGCGGACGGGGGCAGCATCAGCCGCTCCACGGTGAGGGCGCAGCCGACCACCGCGTCGGGCCAGGCGATCGTGGCGAGGAACTCGTCGAGCGGCTTGTCCGTTGGCACTTCGTCCTGCTCGATCGGAGTGAGACCGGTCGTCACGGGCTCGTCCTGAAGGCCGAGCTGGGCGGCGAGCGAGGGTTCCTGGGCTCGCAGCCGAGCGGTGTCTACGAGGGCGAAAAGGCGGGCGGGCTGGTCCCAGCCGAGGCCGGAGGCGTACTCGTCGATCTCGAGTACGGCCCGGGTGAGCGGGCTCGCCGCCATGGGAGTGTTGGACATGGTCACAATCCTCTCTCGTTCCTGGCCGGAATCGGGAACCGAGTAAACGGTGAGTAAGTTGCATAGGTGTGGGCTCGCGATCACGGGGGGCCACGAACGGTCCACGAACACGCGGGCCTGACGGATCAATTTCGACTTCGAGGTGCGCACCTTGGCTTTCCAGATGCCGGACCGCGGCGGAGGCCCGACAGGGCCGCGGATGAGAGTGGGCCGCCCGTCCCGGCGCGTCCGGACCCTGCTCATGACACTGGGCGTCCTTGCCGTTCTCGGCATGGCGTTCACCATGTTCGCCGGGTTCTGGACGGACTGGCTCTGGTACCGCTCGGTGAACTACTCGTCGGTCTTCACCACCACGCTGTGGACCAAGATCGGGTTGTTCTTCGTCTTCGGCCTGCTGATGGCACTCGCGGTCGGCCTCAACATCTGGCTGGCCCACCGGCTGCGGCCGCCGCTGAGCGCGATGTCGGTCGAGCAGCAGAGCCTCGACCGCTACCGCATGGGCATCGCGCCGTACAAGACATGGCTGCTGCTCGGCATCACCGCCCTGGTCGGCCTCATCGCCGGCGCCTCCGCGGCGGGCCAGTGGCGGACGTGGCTGATGTGGGTCAACGGGGTGTCCTTCGGGCAGAAGGACCCGCAGTTCCACCTCGACGTGTCCTTCTTCGCCTTCGATCTGCCCTGGTACCGGTTCCTGCTCGGCTTCGGCTTCGCCGCCACGGTCCTCTCCCTGATCGCCGCCGCGCTCACCCACTACCTGTACGGCGGGCTGCGCGTCACGAGCCCGGGCGCGCGCGCCACGGCCGCGGCCACCGGGCACCTGTCGGTGCTGCTGGGCATCTTCGTCACGCTGAAGGCGGTCGCCTACTGGCTCGACCGCTACGGCCTGGCGGTGAAGTCCAGCGACTTCAAGGCGACGGACAACTGGACGGGCCTGCGCTACGTCGACGCCAACGCCTACCTGCCGGCCAAGACGATCCTGTTCTGCATCGCCGTCATTTGCGCGCTGCTGTTCTTCGCCACCCTGTGGCGGCGCACCTGGCAGCTGCCCGTGATCGGCTTCGGCCTGATGGTGCTCTCGGCGATCCTCATCGGCGGGCTGTACCCGGCGATCGTCCAGAAGTTCCAGGTCCAGCCGAACGAGCAGGCCAAGGAAGCCCCGTACGTCGAGAAGAACCTCAAGGCGACGCGCGAGGCGTACGGCATCGACGGCGCGCAGGTCACCGAGTACTCGGGCACCGGCACCACCCAGGACAAGACGAAGCTGCGCGACGACGCCGACGCCGCCGCGAGCATCCGGGTCCTGGACCCGAACATCGTGTCCCCGACCTTCCAGCAGCTCCAGCAGATGCGGAAGTACTACGCCTTCCCGACCAACCTCGATGTGGACCGCTACAACATCAAGGGCACGGACGAGGACACGGTCATCGGCCTGCGCGAGCTGAACCTCGCGGGCGTGGACAAGCAGAACTGGATCAACAACCACTTCCGCTACACCCACGGCTACGGCGTGGTCGCCGCCAACGGCACGACCTCCGACGCCGAGGGCCGGCCGCTCTTCACCGAGTCCAACCTGCCCTCCGTGGGCGAGCTCGGCACGTAC
The DNA here is from genome assembly GCF_040655955.1 of Streptomyces sp. NPDC050263. Taxonomy (NCBI): domain Bacteria; kingdom Bacillati; phylum Actinomycetota; class Actinomycetes; order Kitasatosporales; family Streptomycetaceae; genus Streptomyces; species Streptomyces sp. NPDC050263. The sequence goes on from NZ_JBFAKW010000007.1 coordinate 94,325, forward strand.
GAGCAGCGTGTCTACTACGGCGAGAAGACGACCACGTACTCGATCGTCGGCGGTCCCCAGAAGGAGATCGACTACTCCGACGACCAGGGTGAGAAGACCACCAGCTACACCGGCAAGAGCGGGGTCAACCTCTCCAACCCGATCAACCGGGCCGCGTACGCGGTGGCGTTCGGGGAGCCGCAGATCCTGTACTCCGGAGCCATCGGCGAGGGTTCGCGGATCCTGTACAACCGCACTCCGAAGGAGCGCGTCGAGGCGGTCGCCCCGTGGCTGACCATCGACGGCGACGCCTATCCGGCCGTGGTCGGCAACAAGATCCAGTGGATCGTCGACGCGTACACGACGACGAACGGCTACCCGTACGCCTCGCGTACAACCCTGGGCGACACCACGGCCGACTCGCTGACGGCGACGAACGACAACCGCGCGGTGGTGGCCCAGCAGAACCAGGTCAACTACATCCGCAACTCGGTGAAGGCGACCGTCGACGCGTACTCGGGCGAGGTCAAGCTCTACCAGTGGGACACCGAGGACCCGGTCCTGAAGACCTGGATGAAGGCGTTCCCCGGCACGGTGAAGTCCAAGGCGTCCATCTCGAAGGACCTGATGGCCCACCTCCGGTACCCGCAGGACCTGTTCAAGGTCCAGCGTGAGCTGCTCACCCGCTACCACGTGAAGGACGCCACGACGTTCCTCAGCGGCAGCGAGGTGTGGCAGGTGCCGGACGACCCGTCCAACAAGTCGGGCGACGCGGTGCCGCCGTACTACCTGAGCATGAAGATGCCCGACCAGGCGGCCCAGGCGTTCTCGCTGACGACGACGTTCACGCCCAACGGCCGGGACAACCTCAGTGCGTTCATGGCGGTCGACTCCGAGGCGGGCACTCCTGACTACGGCAAGATCAGAGTTCTGAAACTGCCGACCAGTACGACCGTCGACGGACCCAAACAGGTGCAGAGCCAGTTCAACTCCGAACAGGACATCGCCGAGTCCATCAGACTCCTGAAGGGCGGCGACTCCGACATCGAGTACGGCAACCTGCTGACGGTGCCGCTGGACGGCGGCCTGCTGTACGTGGAGCCGGTCTACGTGCGCGGTGGCGGGCTCAAGTACCCGCTGCTGAAGAAGGTGTTGGTGACCTACGGAGGCAACACCGCCTTCGAGGACACCCTGGACGAGGCCCTCAACAAGGTCTTCGGCGCGGAGAGTACGACCACGCCGCCGGCTGACGAGGGCGACGGCGCCACCACACCGCCGACGTCCACCAACCCGACGGTCAGAGAGGCGCTGGCCGACGCCCAGAAGGCCTTCACCGCGGGCCAGGAGGCGCTGAAGAAGCCCGACTGGGACGCGTACGCCAAGGCGCAGAAGGATCTCGAGGCCGCGTTGAAGCGGGCCGAGGCCGCGCAGGCGGAGGCCGACAAGGGCGCCAAGGCCAGCAGCACACCGAGTCCGACCGGCTCGGCGAGCCCGAGCGGCGCCTCCGGCTCCGGCTCCGGGAGCGGTGCCGGCAGCAGTGCGAGTCCGAGTCCGAGTCCCAGTCCGACAAGCGGCTGATCTTGTCCGCCCCGCGTCGTGGTACGGTTGTGGAACACGACGCGGGGTGGAGCAGCTCGGTAGCTCGCTGGGCTCATAACCCAGAGGTCGCAGGTTCAAATCCTGTCCCCGCTACTGAAAACGAAGGCCCGGATCCGGAAACGGATCCGGGCCTTCGTGATGTGCGAACGCATGTGCCGGGGGACGTGATGGCCGCGCCGCTGTGGGGAGTTGAGGGATCTGTGTTTGACTTGTCTCTCTGTGGGCATGTCGACAAAACGCTGAAGTGACCTTACGGGCCGCGGTATACCAGGTGTACCCGGGTTGCGGGTGGTGCGACGATGGACGTTATGGGGGACAAGGCAACTCTGTTCGAGACAGGGCGGTTTGTGCAGCCTTCCGGCGAGGAAGCGACCCCGGACGAGAGCCGGGACGAGACGGCGGACGCCGTCGAGACGGGTGAGGCCGTCGAGGAGATGCGCCTGCGGCTCGCGGCGGAAGCCGGCGACGCCGAGGCCATGAGCGTCCTCGGGGCCATGCTGCTGCGCCGCGGTGACCTCGACGGCGCCGAGCCTCATCTGCGTGCCGCCACCGCCGAGGGCGACCGGGCCGCCGCCAACAACCTGGGCGTACTCCTCCACCAGCGCGGCTACCCCGACGACGCCGCCGGCTGGTGGCGGGTCGCCGCCGTCGCCGGCTCCGCCGCCGCCGCGCACGCGCTGGGCCGTCACCGCCGTGAGTGCGGGGACGAGCCGGCCGCCGAGTACTGGTTGCGCCAGTCCGCCGAACAGGGGCACGCGCTGGGCGCGTACGCCCTCGCCGACCTGCTGGAGCACCGTGGGGACGCCGGGGCCGAGCGCTGGATGCGGGCCGCCGCCGAGCGCGGGCACCGTGAAGCCGCGTACCGGCTGGCCCGCGCCCTCGACCAGAAGGAATGCGAACCGGGCGGGGAGCGCCGAGGCTCCGTCACGGACGGCGACCAGGACGGGCGCGGCCAGGACAGCGGTGTCGCCGTGCGGGCCGAGGCCGAGCAGTGGTACCGGCAGGCCGCCGCGCGCGGACACCGGCGGGCCGCCCTGCACCTCGGCACGATCCTGGAGAAGCGGGGCGACCTGAAGGAGGCCGGGCGCTGGTACCTGACCTCCGCCAAGGACGGCGAGGCGCGGGCCGCCTGTGCGCTCGGCTTCCTGCTGCGCGACGCCGGCGACACCGAGAACGCCGCCATCTGGTGGCTGCGCGCCGCCCAGGAGGGCGACGGCAACGCGGCGAACGCCCTGGGTGCGCTGCACGCCGAGCGGGGGCAGACCCAGACCGCCGAGCGCTGGTACCGGGCCGCGATGGACGCCGGTGACGACAACGGCGCCTACAACCTCGCCCTGCTCTGCGCCGAGCAGGGCCGCACCGCGCAGGCCGAGCAGTGGTACCGGCGCGCGGCCTACGCCGGGCACCGGGAGGCGGCCAACGCGCTCGCCATCCTGCTGCTCCAGGGCGGCGACACGGCCGGCGCCGAACCATGGTTCTCCAAGGCCGCGGAAGCCGGCAGTGTCGACGCCGCCTTCAACCTCGGGATCCTGTTCGCCGGGCGGGGCGAGGAGCCCGTCGCGCTGCGCTGGTACGAGCGGGCGGCGGCCGCCGGGCACACCGAGGCCGCGCTCCAGGTCGGCATCGCGCGCCTGCGGGACGGCGACGAGCAGGAGGCCGAACGGCACCTGCGGTGCGCCGCCGGGGGCGGGAGCGCGGAGGCGGCCTACCGGCTGGCGGCCGTGCTCGACGCGCGGCGGCCGCAGCAGCCCGCGCACGAGCTCGGGGAGATCGTGCACGAGAAGACCGAGTGCGAGGAGTGGTACGAGCGGGCGGCGACACAGGGGCACCGCCGCGCGCAGGTACGGGTCGGGATGCTGGCCGCCGCCCGCGGCGACGTCGTGGAGGCGGCGCGCTGGTACCGGACGGCCGCGGAGGCCGGATCGCGCAACGGCGCCTTCAACCTCGGGCTGCTGCTCGCACGGGAGGGCAGTGAGCCCGAGGCGGCTGTGTGGTGGACCCGGGCGGCCGACGCAGGGCACGGGCGGGCGGCGTTGCGGCTCGCTCTGGTCTACACGCGTCGCGGCGAGCTGGCGGAGGGGCAGCGCTGGGCGGACCGTGCGGTGTCGCTCGGGCCCGCGGAAGTCTCCGAACGGGCGGCACGGCTGCGGGACGCGCTGCGGGAGGAACTGTCCGCGTGAGCTCCGAGCGAGCTCCGCGTGAGTTCCGGGTGAGCGGTTCTGACCTGCGAAGACGAGCGGCCGTTCAATGGATTTGCCTTCGTCCTCCCCCTTCACGTAACGTTGCATTCATCGCCGCGGGGTGGAGCAGCTCGGTAGCTCGCTGGGCTCATAACCCAGAGGTCGCAGGTTCAAATCCTGTCCCCGCTACTGAAGGCTGAGGGCCGGAATCCAGAACATGGATTCCGGCCCTCAGTCGTTATGTCCTCGGTCGTTGTCGCCCTCAGGGATTTCAGCCGCCGTGCCCGACCGCCTCTTCGTACAGGCGCCGGTTCACGGTCCTCGACTCCGGGAGCGGGTCCCCGTCGGTCACGCCCTGGGCCTGGTAGGCCGCCTGGAGGCGGTCTGTCGTGCCGGCGCGGATCTCCCAGTCCATGCGGAGCGAGGGCGTGGACTTCAGGATCGTCTCGTCGATCTTCAGCAGCTTCGCGAGGTACGTGACGAACGCCTCGTCCTTCTTGTAGTCGGCCGCGAAGTACGTGTTCACCGTGCGGATGTAGGCCCGCAGCAGGGCCACCCCCGCGTCCACGTCGTCGTTCAGCAGGCTCGGGCCGTACAGCAGGCCGCCCAGCGGCTCGCCCTGGGGCTGGCCGCCGAGGAAGGCGTAGGAGGGGTCGCCGTCGACCTTGCGCCAGACCGGATCGAGGAGCCAGGCCGAGTCGACGCCGCCGTTCTGGAGCGCGGTGAGGACGTCGGCCGAGCCGAGCTGCTGGTACTGGATGCGGTCCAGGGCGCCGCCGTGCTCCTCCAGCGCCTTCTCCATGGGGTACGCGATCACCGAGCCCTTGCCGATCATCGTGCCGAGTCTGCTGCTCGCCATGGAGACGTCGTCGGCCTGCTCACCGTCCTTCAGGCGTACCCACAGGCCGCTCTTCGAGCCGAGGCCGGGGGAGAAGTTCCCCGCGACCCAGCGGATGTCGAAGCCGCCCCTGACGCCGTTCATGACCGCCGCCTCCGGGGCCGCCCACAGGGCGTCGACGTCCCCCTTGGCCAGCAGGGGCAGGGCGTCGGGCGTGGGCAGCACCTTGAGGGCCACGTCCAGGCCCTCCCGCGCGAACTCGCCCTTGTCCAGGGCGACCTGGAGCGGGGCCACGTACTCCGCGCTCAGGGTGCCCGTCGCGATGGTGAGCCTGCGGCGCTCGGGGAGCGGGGCGGGAGGCGGTGAGTCCGGCCGGCAGCGGGCCGGGGCGCGGGTGGCGGAGAGGTCCGCCGGGTCCGTCCGGGAGGCGGCGGCGCAGCCCTCCACCGGGCGGATCGCACGGGGCGCGCCCTGGGCGCCCGACCGCGTGTTCGCGTCGTCGTCCGGCTGCGGCGAGGAGCACGCCGCCGACGCCAGCAAGGCGGCCGTGACCAGTACGGCGGGCACCAGCCCGCGGAAACGTCTCCTCATGCCTGCCCCCGGCCCCGGTCCCGCGGCGCCCACGGCGTGAGCAGCCGTCCCACGATCCGTACCAGCTCGGAGAAGACCACTCCGAGCACCGCCACACAGACGATCCCGACGAACATCACGTCGTTCTGGAACAGTGCGCGCGAGTCGAAGATCAGATGGCCGAGGCCGTCGGCCGCAGCGATCTGTTCCGAGGCGACGATGACCAGGACCGCCACGCCCGCCGCGATCCGCGCGCCCACCAGGACGGCGGGCAGCGAGGCCGGGAGCAGGACGTGGCGGAACATCTGCCACGGCGAGGCGCCGAAGACCCGGCCCGCGTCGCGGTGGCCGGCCGGGATCGCCAGCACCGCCGACATCGTCGAGATCCACACGAAGAAGAAGACGGTCGTCGCCACCAGCGCCACCTGCGGGCCCTCGCCCAGGCCGAACATGTTCAGGAAGATCGGCAGGAGGGCCAGCTTCGGGACGACGTACAGGGCGTCCAGGAGGGGCTCCAGGGCCGCCCGGACCACGGAGAGGGAGCCCATCAGCAGGCCGAGCGCGTAGCCGGTGGCCGTGCCGATCGCATAGCCGGCCAGGACGCGCTTCAGCGTCGCCCACACGTCCGGCCACAGCTCGCCGGCCGCGGCCCGGTCCCAGCCGTCGGCGAGGATCGTGGACGGGGCCGGGTAGACGCGGTCGTCGATCCAGCCCCGGACGGCCGCCAGCTGCCACAGCAGGACCAGCAGCAGCGGGACCGCGAGCGCCAGGGAGAGTTCCAGGGCCCTGCGGCGGCGGTGGGTGCGGACGGGGTGCAGTTCCTCGGGGCCGGGGCGGCGGACCAGGACCTGCCCGCCCGAGTCCGAGTCCGAGCCCGAATTCGAGTCGGGGTTCGGGTTCGAATCCGAGTTCTTCAGCAGCGTGCTCACGCGAGCACCGCCTCTCTGCGCAGCAGGTCCCACAGCTCGTCCTTCAGGGCCGTGAACTCGGGGGTCGAGCGGATGTCCCCGGTGCGCGGGCGCGGGAAGGGCGGGCGGTGTTCGGCGATGATCCGGCCCGGGCGGGCGGACATCACCAGGACGCGGTCGCCGAGGACGATCGCCTCCTCCAGGCTGTGGGTGATGAAGAGGGTGGTCGTGCGGGTGGCCTGGGTGAGGTCGAGGAGTTCGTCCTGGAGGATCGTGCGGAGCTGGGCATCCAGGGCCGCGAAGGGCTCGTCCATCAGCAGGATCTCGGGTTCGACGGCCAGTGCGCGGGCGATCGCCACCCGCTGGCGCATCCCGCCGGAGAGGGTCGCCGGGTAGGCGTCCGCGAAGTCCGCCAGGCCCATCCGGGCCAGCCAGTCGTCGGCGCGGGCGGTGGCCTCGCGGCGCGGGACGCGCTGCACGTCCAGACCGAAGCGGACGTTGGCGCGGACGGTCTTCCAGTCGTAGATGCCGTAGTCCTGGAAGATCATGGCCGCGGGGCGCGGGTTGGAGGTGCGGATCTCCAGCGTGCCGGCGCTTGGGCGCAGCAGCCCCGCCGCGATGCGCAGCAAGGTCGACTTGCCGCAGCCCGAGGGGCCGACGACGCAGGTGAACTCGCCGGGGGCGACGGCCAGTTCGAGGGGGCCGAGGGCGTCGACGGCGCCATGGCCCCTGCCGAAGGTGCGGGTCAGATCACGTGCGCTGAGTTTCGGATACGGCTTTCCCACAGCTCCCGACGATATGACGGGTCGTCAGATTCGGGAACCCCGTGTGCGGGGACGGGTGGGAGTACGGATGCGCAAAAGGGCGTTACGCCGCGGCGCAGTTCGGGCAGATCCCGCGGTACGTGACCTCGACGTCCGAGACCTTGAAGCCGAAGCGCTCCGAGTCGGGGAGGTCGGCCAGCGGGTTGCCGCTCGGGTGCACGTCCTTGATCGCGCCGCACTGGGCGCAGACCAGGTGGTGGTGCGGGCGGTGCGCGTTCGGGTCGTACCGCTTGGCGCGCTTGTCGGTGGCGACCTCGAGCACCTCGCCGAGCGAGACCAGTTCGCCGAGCGTGTTGTAGACGGTCGCCCGGGAGATCTCCGGCAGTCGGACGACGGCCCTGGCGTGCACCTCGTCGGCGGTCAGATGGACGTGATCGCCGTCGAGCACCTCCGCCACGACACGCCGCTGCGCGGTCATTCGCCATCCGCGCCCGCGCAGTCGTCCCAGAAGGTCACTCATGGTCCCAGCCTAACAGCCAGCGGGAACAGGTCCCGAACGAGTGTGACTTTAGAGTCCAACTTGACTTGGACGAAGTCCATTGTAGGATCAACCAGGAGACTGCGGCAAGCGGCTGGAGGTCGCGGTCCAGGCCCTGCGCGGCTGACAGCACTGGACCGCTTGTCGTGAGCGGCGGGCCGGGTTCCCCTTCGGGGCCCGGCCCGTTCGTCGTTCGGGCGGGGTGCCGTCAGGCCGGCACCTGCTGTCGTACCGGCGCCCAGCAGCGAATGATGTCGCGGACCGAGACGATGCCGGCCGGCTCCCCGCGGTCGAGGACGATCAGGTGACGGAAGCCGCCGTGGGCCATCGCCCGGGCCGCTTCCTCCAGGGTCCAGGTCGGCGCGGCGAAGACGACGTCGTCGGTGGTGTGGGCGTGGGTGTGTTCGCTGTCCGGGTCCTGGCCCAGGCCCACGGAGTTGAGGATGTCCCGCTCGGTGAGGATGCCTATGCCGCCGGCGTCCGGGTCCAGGACGATGGCCGCGCCGACGCGGCGGGCGGACATCAGGGCGGCGGCCTGCCGGAGGGTGTGTGCGGGGCCGATGGTCAGGACCACCGTGCTCATGGCGTCGCGGACGAGCATGGGCTGAGCACCTCCTGTGAATCCGTGACTTGTGAGGGTCATGGGTTAGTTCATGAATTCACAAGTTCACAAGTCGGGGGTGGTGTCAGCGTGGCAGGTAAAGCGGGGGTCAACAAGAGGGCGCGCGCGTCCAACTGAGGGCGCGCGCGCTCATCTGTGGTTCTCGGGCGTGATGTTCAGGAGCGCTCGTTCAGATAGCCGAGCAGCTCGTCGTGGAGCAGCCCGTTCGACGCGGCCGCGTCGCCGCTGTGCGGGCCCGGACGGCCGTCGAGGCCCGTGAAGACGCCGCCGGCCTCCGTCACGACGATCGCGGTGGCCGCCATGTCCCAGAGCGAGAGCTCCGGTTCGGCGCACAGGTCGATCGCGCCCTCGGCGACCAGCATGTACGGCCAGAAGTCGCCGTACGCGCGCGTGCGCCACACCTCGCGGGTCAGGTCGAGGAAGCCGTTCAGCCGCCCGCGCTCCTCCCAGCCGGTGAGCGAGGAGTACGCGAAGGAGGCGTCCGACAGCTTCGAGACGCGGGAGACGTGGAGCCGGCTCGCGGCGGACAGGCTGCGGCCGGTGTACGCGCCGTGCCCCTTCGCCGCCCACCAGCGGCGGCCCAGCGCGGGCGCGGAGACCACGCCGACGACGGGCTGGTAGCCCCCCTCGCCCGCCTCCATCAGCGAGATCAGCGTGGCCCAGACGGGGACGCCCCGCACATAGTTCTTCGTGCCGTCGATCGGGTCGATCACCCAGCGGCGCGGCCCGGTGCCCTCGATGCCGTATTCCTCGCCGAGGATCGCGTCCCGGGGGCGGGCCCGCTGGAGGTGGCCGCGGATGATCTCCTCGGCGGCCTTGTCGGCCTCGCTCACCGGGGTCATGTCCGGTTTGGTCTCGACCTTGAGGTCGAGGGCCTTGAAGCGGTCCATGGTCGCGGCGTCGGCGGCGTCCGCGAGGACGTGCGCGAGTCGGAGGTCGTCCAGGTAGTCCGGCATGGAGCGAACCGTATCCGGCGGAGCCGAGCGGGAGCCACAGGGGACCGGGGTGTGGACGGCGTCCCCCTCGCGAACCCTTGACAGTGCCGTCGTGCGCGTCAAACCTGGGGCGCAGAGCCGCTCGTTCCAGGGAGGCGATGATGCCTGTGGCGCGGGAATCCCTGCTCGACGCCGCCTTCGAGGCGCTTGCGCTACGGCCGTGGGCCGCGGTGCGGATGGTGGACGTCGCCGCGGCGGCCGGAGTGTCCCGGCAGACGCTGTACAACGAGTTCGGCAGCAAGGAGGGCCTGGCCCGGGCCCTCGTCAGACGCGAGGCCGACGGGTACCTCGCCGGGGTCGATGCCGCGCTCGCCGGGCGCGGGGACGCCCGGGACCGGCTCACCGCCGCCGCCGAGTGGACCACCGCCGCCGCCCGCGGCAACGCCCTCGTCCGGGCCGTCCTCACCGGGTTCTGGAGCGAGCGGCTGCCGTCGCCGACGCTCTCGGCGGTGCCGTCCTCCTCCGCCGTGCCGGCGCAGCGCCGGGCGGACGGGCCGCTGCCGTCGCCCGGCGACCTGGTGGGCGCCGTCCGCGACCGGGCGGTGGCCGCGCTCTCGGGTCCCGGCGCCGTCCGGGCCGACGCCGCCGACCTGGCCCGCGTCTGTGAACTCGCCGTCCGCCTCGCCCTGTCCTGCGTGGCCGCGCCGCCGCCGGGGGAGGACGGGGTCGCCGAGCTGGTACGCGGCGCCCTGCAGCGCCAACCGGCCGGCTAGCCGCCGCCCCGGCGTCCTACGCCCCGGCGTCCTACGCCCCGGCGTCCTAGTGCGCCGACCCCGACAGTTGCAGCCCGATCACTCCTATGATCACCAGGCTGATCGAGACGATCTTCAGGATCGACACGAGGTCGCCGAGGAAGATCATCCCGTAGATCGCGGTGCCCGCCGCGCCGATGCCCGTCCACACGGCGTAGGCCGGGCCCACGTCGAGTTTCTTCAGGGAGAGCGTCAGCAGGCCGAAGCTCCCCAGGGCGAAGATGCAGAACGCGACGGTGGGCCAGAGCCTGGTGAAACCGTGGGACAACTTGAGGCATACGGCGAAACCGGTCTCGAGCAATCCGGCCACGACGACCAGCAGCCACGCCATGAGCTGTCCCTCCGTATGTCCGGCTCGGTGGATTATGCACTTACCGGACTCGGGTGTACGCAAACAACGCGGTGGTCAACAGCCTGTTCGTCGGCTGCCGGTCAGTCAGTCTCCGTCCGTGCGCTCGCGCGTGGACAGCAGCCGTCGCAGGGAGTAGAGCCGCGCCGGATCGGCGTGGCCCTCGGCCACCCACGCGTCCAGCGCGCAGTCCGGCTCGTCGTGACTGCACGCGCGCGGGCAGCCCTCGGTGCCCGGCACCAGGTCGGGGAAGGCGAGGATCACCCGGGACGGGTCGACGTGGTGCAGGCCGAAGGACCGTAGGCCCGGAGTGTCGATCACCCAGTCGTCCGTGTCCGCCAGCGGCAGGGCCAGCGCCGAGGTCGTGGTGTGGCGGCCGCGGCCCGTCACCGCGTTGACATGGCCGGTCACCCGCCGCCGCTCCTCCGGGACGAGCGCGTTGACCAGGGTCGTCTTGCCGACGCCCGAATGCCCGACGAACGCCGTGATCCGCCCGGCCAGCAGCTCGCGCACCCGGCCCACCGCGTCGCCGTTCTCCAGTTCCTCGCGGCTGGTGACGACGTACGGGATGTCGAGGTGGCCGTACAGCTCCAGCAGCTTGTCCGGGGACGCCAGATCCGACTTGGTCATGACCAGCAGCGGGGTCAGACCGCCGTCGAACGCGGCCACCAGGCAGCGGTCGATCAGCCGGGGGCGCGGCTCCGGGTCGGCCAGCGCGGTGACGACGGCCATCTGGTCGGCGTTGGCGACGATCACGCGCTCGAACGGGTCGTCGTCGTCCGCGGTGCGGCGCAGCACCGAGGTGCGCTCCGCGATGCGGACGATCCGGGCGAGGGTGTCCTTCTTGCCGGACAGGTCGCCGACGATGTCGACCCGGTCGCCCACGACTGCGGCCTTGCGGCCCAGTTCACGGGCCTTCATGGCGAGGACGATGCGGTCCTCGACGAGGCAGGTCAGCCGGCCCCGGTCGACGGTGAGGACCATGCCCTCGACGGAGTCCTCGTGCTTCGGACGGATGTGCGTACGCGGCCGGTTGCCCTTGCGGTTCGGGCGGCTGCGGATGTCGTCCTCGTCGGTGTGCTTGCCGTAGCGGCGCATGGTGGAAGTCCCTATACCCCGGACGTCCCGAGCATTCCGGTCCACAGGTCGGGGAAGTCCGGCAGGGTCTTCGCCGTCGTCGCCACGTTCTCGATCTGCACGCCCTCCACCGCCAGGCCGATGATCGCACCGGCCGTGGCCATGCGGTGGTCGTCGTAGGTGTGGAAGATCCCGCCGTGCAGCCGGCGCGGACGGATGTGCAGGCCGTCGGCGGTCTCCTGGACGTCCCCGCCGAGCTCGTTGATCTCCTTGGTGAGGGCTGCCAGCCGGTCCGTCTCGTGCAGGCGCAGATGCGCCACGCCGCGCAGGGTGGACGGGGAGTCCGCGAGGGCGGCGACCGCCGCGATGCCCGGGGTCAGCTCGCCGACGTCGCTCAGGTCGACGTCGATGCCGTGGATCGAGCCCGAGCCGGTGAAGACCAGGCCGTAGTCGGCCAGCTCGCAGGAACCGCCCATCTCGGTGAAGATCTCCCGCAGCCGGTCACCCGGCTGAGTGGTGCGGGCCGGCCAGTCCGGGATCAGCACCCGGCCGCCCGTGACCAGCGCCGCCGCCAGGAACGGCTGGGCGTTGGACAGGTCCGGCTCGATCGTCAGGTCCCGGCCGAGCAGGGCGCCCGGCGTGACCCGCCAGACGTTCGGCTCGCCGCCCGACTCCGGGGTGTCCACCTGGGCGCCGACCGCGCGCAGCATGTCCACCGTCATCCGGATGTGCGGCATCGAGGGCAGGGTCGAGCCCGTGTGGCGGACCTCCACCCCCTGGTTGAAGCGCGGGGCGGAGAGCAGCAGGGCGCTGACGAACTGGGACGACGAGGACGCGTCGATGTCCACCGGACCGCCGTCCAGCGCGCCCGAGCCGTGCACCGTCAGGGGCAGCGCGCCGCGGTCGTCGTCGTCGATCCGCGCGCCGAGGACGCGCAGCGCGTCGATGACGCCGTTCAGGGGACGCTCGTACGAACGCGGGTCGCCGTCGAAACGGACGGGGCCGTCGGCGAGGGCGGCGACCGGCGGCAGGAAGCGCATCACCGTGCCGGCGTTGCCGACGTCGACCGTGGCCGGTCCGCGCAGCCCCGCGGGCAGCACACGCCAGGCCTCGCCGGTGCCGTCCGGGCCCACACCCTCCTCGATGCCGACGCCCATCTCGCGCAGCGCGCCCGCCATCAGCAGGGTGTCCCGCGAGCGGAGCGGGCGGCGCAGCCAGCCGGGCTCGGAGGCGAGGGCGGCGAGGACGAGGGCGCGGTTGGTGACGGACTTCGACCCCGGCACGTGGACCGTCGCGTCGACGGCCTCGCTCGCGTGCGGGGCGGGCCAGAGGGCGGTGGTTGCGGCGGGGTTCACGGGCATGCGCCCACTTTAGTCTGCGGCGTGGTTCGAGTGCGGCGCGTAGGCCTGCGGCCGGCCGTGGTCGGGTGCGGCGCCGTCGGGGCTTGTCGCGCAGTTCCCCGCGCCCCTTAAAGCAGTCCCCCGCGCCCCTTCTGAAGAGGGCGTTTCTACAGGCCCAGGAGCCAGCGTCCTCCGCCCAGCAGTGCGCACAGGCTCACCGTGTGGAACAGGAACAGCCACAGTGCCGCCGGGACGTGGGTCAGGCGGGAGAGCTGGTCGGCGTCCGAGTCGCCCGCGCCGCCCCTCGATCGCTTCATCTGCAGCTCGAAAGCCGGGCGGACGCCGCCCAGGAGGAGGAACCAGACCACCGCGTACGCGAACGCCGCCTGTACCTGGGGGCCCGCCAGCCAGGAGACCAGGAGGAACGTGCCGCCGGAGAGGACCACCGTCAGGGCGCCGTACGCGTTGCGGATCATCACCAGCATCGCCACCAGGAGCGCCGTCGCCAGCCACAGCAGCAGGGTGATGCGGCCGGCGCCGAGCAGGGAGGCGCCGCCCAGGCCGAGGAGCGGGGGAGCGGTGTAGCCGGCGGCCGCCGTGAGGATCATGCCGAGGCCGTGCGGCTTGCCGCGGCTGACGGTCAGGCCGCTGGTGTCGGAGTGCAGGCGTATCCCGGTGAGCTGCCGGCCGGTCAGCAGCGCTGTCAGGCCGTGACCGCCCTCGTGGGCGATGGTGATGGCGTTGCGGGAGACGCGCCACAGGCTGTGCGGCACGACGACGGCGAGGGCCGCGACCGCGGTGGCGATCACCACCCACAGGTCGGGGTCGGGCTGGGTGCCGACGAGACGGTCCCACAGGTCGGGCAGCGCGGTGACGGCGGTGCTGTCCATGATGTGCGGTGGCTCCCAATCGACGTACGGAGTCTGGCAGTGTGGCACGTATGTGCGGACGGTATGCAGCGAGTCGCAGGCCCGAGGATCTCGCAGGAATCTTTGAAGTCGAGAAGTGGGAGCCGGAGGAGAGCTTGGAGCCCGACTACAACGTGGCGCCGACCAAGGAGGTCTACGCCGTCCTCGACCGTCCGTTGAAAGACGCCGACGACCGTCGTCCGGTTCGCCAGCTGCGCACGCTGAAGTGGGGGCTGGTGCCCTCCTGGTCGAAGACGCCCGAGGGCGCCGCCCGGATGATCAACGCGCGCGCCGAGACCGTCCACGAGAAGCCCTCGTACCGCCGTGCCTTCGCGACCCGGCGCTGCATCCTGCCCGCCGACGGCTACTACGAGTGGGTCACCGCCAAGGACGAGCGCGAGCTGGAGGTCGAGGGGAAGAAGAAGCGGGCCCGCAAGCAGCCCTACTTCGTGCTCCCGGCCGACGGCTCGGTCTTCGCGATGGCCGGGCTGTACGAGTTCTGGCGGGACCGCACCCTCCCCGACGACCATCCGCAGGCCTGGTGGGTGACGTGCTCGGTCATCACCACGGAGGCCGAGGCGTCACCGCTCGCCGTGGCCCCCGCCGACGGGCCGCACGCGCTCGCCGACATCCACCCCCGGATGCCGCTGATGCTCACCCCGGACCGGTGGGACGCCTGGCTCGACCCCGCGCGGACGGACCCCGACGAGCTGCGGTCGCTCCTCGAACCGCCGCCGACCGGGCTGATGCGCGCCTACCCGGTGTCCACGGCCGTCAGCAACGTCCGCAACAACGCGCCGGAGCTGCTCAAGGAGCTGGAGGGGCCCGAGGAGGGCACACTCTTCTGACGTGAGCAGCGAAACAACCGCAACCAGCGAAACGGTCGAGACCGAGGCCGGGACCGCCCGTGTCACCTGGCACCCGGCCGAGAAGGCCCGCCTCGTCCTCGCCGTCAGTCATGGCGCAGGCGGTGGCATCGAGGCCCGTGACCTCAGGGCGCTGGCCGCCGTGCTGCCCGGGCACGGGGTGAGCGTGGCCCTCGTCGAGCAGCCCTGGCGGGTGGCCGGCAAGAAGGTCGCGACCGCGCCGAAGACCCTCGACGTCGGCTGGCGCGGGATCTGGCCGGTCGTCGCCGCGCCCGGGGTGCCGGTGATCTCCGGCGGGCGGTCGGCGGGCGCGCGGGTGGCCTGCCGTACGGCCGTCGAGCTCGGCGCGCACGCGGTGCTCGCGCTCAGCTTTCCGCTGCACCCGCCGGGCAGGCCCGAGAGGTCCCGCGCCGACGAGCTGCTCGGCGCCGGAGCGCCCACCCTCGTCGTCCAGGGCGGCAACGACCCCTTCGGCAGGCCGGACGAGTTCCCGGAGGGCGCGTACGAGCTCCTGGAGGTGCCGTACGGCGATCACGGGCTCGCCGTGCCCAAAAGGGCCGCGACGACGCAGGAGGAGGCTCTGGAGGCCGTCACCGCCGGTGTCGTCCGGTGGATCACGTCACTCGGGTAAAGAGCGGGGAATGTCGAGGGGCGGGTCGCTGTTGAGGCGGACAGAAGTGCTGAACGCCCGGCACCGACGTCTGTGGGAAGGAAGTCCGCCGCATGGGTTCGACCGTATGCCCGAGCCGCAGCAGCCGTACCGACCTGGACTGGACGGTGCTGCATGCGACCAAGGCCGCACCTATTCGAGCGGCGGCAGGCACGGGTAGTCGTCTATCCTCCGATTCGAGTGGGATCGGTTTCGTTCCCACCCGCGATCTTGAGGAGGTGGGTCCGGTCACCGGTACCGACGCAGGGACCGACAACGGCCAGGCGGAGCTGCCCGAGGGCCAGGGCGTGAGCGCGGAGACGGGCACGGAGTCCACCGTGGAGCGCAGCGCGCGCTTCGAACGGGACGCGCTCGAATTCCTCGACCAGATGTATTCGGCCGCGCTGCGCATGACGCGCAACCCCGCGGACGCCGAGGACCTGGTGCAGGAGACGTACGCGAAGGCGTACGCGTCCTTCCACCAGTTCCGCGAGGGCACCAATCTCAAGGCCTGGCTGTACCGGATCCTCACCAACACCTTCATCAACTCGTACCGCAAGAAGCAGCGCGAGCCCCAGCGCAGTGCGGCCGAGGAGATCGAGGACTGGCAGCTGGCGCGCGCCGAGTCGCACATGTCCACCGGTCTGCGCTCCGCCGAGTCGCAGGCGCTGGACCACCTGCCCGACTCGGACGTGAAGGCAGCGCTCCAGGCCATCCCCGAGGAGTTCCGCATCGCCGTGTACCTCGCGGACGTCGAGGGCTTTGCGTACAAGGAGATCGCGGACATCATGGGGACACCCATCGGGACGGTGATGTCCCGGCTGCACCGGGGCCGCCGTCAACTGCGCGGCATGCTCGAGGACTACGCCCGTGAGCGCGGGCTGGTCCCGGCGGGCGCCGGAGAGTCGAACGAAGTGAAAGGTTCGGGCTCATGAGCTGCGGAGATCCGCACGAGACGGACTGCAGTGAGGTCCTCGACCACCTGTACGAGTATCTCGACAGCGAGATGCCCCCTCTCGACCGGGACAAGTTCCAGCACCACTTCGAGGAATGCTCGCCGTGCCTGGAGAAGTACGGGCTGGAGGAGGCCGTGAAGAAGCTGGTCAAGCGGTGCTGCGGGCATGACGACGTGCCGAGCGATCTGCGGGCCAAGGTCATGGGCCGGCTCGACCTGATCCGTTCCGGTCAGACCGTTCCCGAGCATGACGTGTACGAGGCCGCCCCGGCCGAGCTGCCGGGCGCGACGGCCGCCGAGGGCTGAGACCCCCGGCTGCCGTCGCGGCGGTAGCCGCCCTGCCCCGGTGTCCCGGCTTGTCCGGGATCCGTGCCGGGTCAGACCTCCAGCGTGCTCTCGATCTTCTTCAGGCTGTGCCGGGCCAGCGCCAGGTTGCTGCGCGACCGGTCGAGGGCCAGGTAGAGGAAGAGCGTTCCGGTGGTGCTGGCGAGCGGCCGGATCAGGTGGTACTGCCGGCCCAGAGTGATCAGGATGTCCTCGATGGTGTCGTCCATGTGCAGCGACGCCAGCGTGCGCATCTTCGAGCGCACCACCTCGGTGTTGCCCGCCGCGGCGAGCTCCAGGTCGAGCTGCGGCCCGCCGCCGAGCGTGCCGAGCGACATGCCGCTTTCGTAGTCGACGAGGGCGACGCCGAGCGCGCCGTCCACGGTCATGGCTTCCTTGAGTGCTGTCTCGATGTTCATGGTGTTGCCTCAATTCCCCAGTGCCGCTGACTGGTCGCTGCACGTACAACTACGATCGAACGTAAGCGACTTCTGAGTCACGGAACATCAACATTGTTGCTTGTTCTGAAAGATGACGTTCAACGTACTGTGTGACGTCTGCACGTGAAGGGGGAAACGCGGAAATGACGACCGCGCTCCAGGCTTCGCTGGCCCGGCTCCTCGACTCCCCCGGGGTCACCGGCGTGGCTCTGGTCGACGCCGTCACCGGCCTCACCTACGGGGAGGCGGGCGACGCCGGGGCGGTCGGGGACGGGGCAGCCGACGCCGCGCTGGCCGCTCTCATCGCCGAACGGCTGGGACAGGCGGGTGCCGAGGGGGAGTTGGAGAGCGTGATCACCACCAGCACGCGGCGCCATCAGGTGCTGCTCGCGGTGGCGCGACCGGTCGGCGACCCCCTGCTGCTGGCGGCGGGCCTGGACCGGGAACGGGCCAACCTGGCGCTGATCGCGCGCAGCATGGAATCGCTGGCCGCCGAGGTCCTCGGATGACCGCCGGCGCGCGCAATCTGCCCGCGCTGCTCCAGGGGCTGCACGACGAGGGCTTCACTGGCACGGTCCGGGTCTCCGGCACCCCGGGGGGAACGATTCACCTGCGGGACGGCCTGATCGGCGCGATCGAGACCCCGGGCGCGCCCCCCGCCTCCTCGCTGCTGCTCACCCCGGGCCGCGTCGACGACGAGGCCTGGCTGGCCGCCCGTGCCGCCCAGCCCGACGTGGACCGGCTGGGCGGACAGCTGGTGGCCGCCGGTCTGATCGGCGCCGCCGAGCTGGAGGTGGTGTGCGTCGCCGCCGTGTTCGACGCCGCCTTCGCCATGGGGCTCGGCCCGCCCGGAAGCTGGCAGCTCAGCGGTCTCGAACCGACGCTGCGCGCCCAACCGGGCGTGGAGCCGCGGAAGGTGACCGAGGAGACCACCCGGCGCATCGCGTTCCTGGCCGAGCAGTGGGGTCCTCCCGGCGAACTCGTCCGGGTCCGGCCCACCCTGTCCCCGGACGCCGAGACCGACGGGCCGCCCGAGTGGCTGTCGACCCGTCACCGGTCCGTGCTCGGCGGCGTCAACGGCCGCCGTACGGCCCGGGACATCGCCTTCACGCTCGGCCGCGGACTGTACGCGGTCCTGCTCGACCTGATCCGGCTGCGGACGCTCGAGCTCGTCCGATGGGAGTCCGGCGAAGGGCCCCGCGAACGGCCCAGCACCGCGCCGCGCGTGCTGCCGGGCAACGGGGCGGCGCCCGAGGCGGCGAGCCGGCCGGTGAGAGTCGTGCCGCTGCCGCGACGCACCCCCGGCGGCAACGCCTGGCGGCGCGGGAACGCTCAGGGAGAGGATCCGACGAGCCCGGCCGGCTCAGAGAGTTGGGGCGGTCGGTGAACTCACGCCAACGCCGTGCGGAGTTGCGCAACAGACGGCGCGCGAACGCCGAAGCGAAGCGGATCCAGCGCCTGCGGGCCAGGGAACCGGACCGGTACCGAGACCCACCCCGGACCTTTGATCAGGCCCCGGCGCCCGAGCCCGACCGACCGCCCACCGGCCAACCGCCGTCTGCTCGACCACCTGTTCGACCGACCCCGCAGAAGCCGCCGTTGCCCGTGCGGGGCGCGTCGCCGTCCGCGGACTCCACCGGCACCCTGCCGTTCGTCCGACCCACGCTGTCGCCCGAAGCCCTGGCCGCCGATCAACCCTCCCTCGACATCCTGCGCCGAGTCCGGCGGGGCCTGGACGCCCTGCCGGAATCCGACTGAGCCGACACGTTCCCGGCCCGGACCGCACAGCAGAAGAATATGCCAACAGCAAGGTACCAAGGAGTAGTTCATGAGTGAAGACCCGTCGCCGCAGCCGCCGCCGAACCCCTTGACCGACATCCTGATCTCCCTGCGAGATCGGGTGATGGGGGTCTCCGAAAGCGTGCTGTCCACGGTGGACGGTCTTCTCGTCGTCGCCGACGCGGACTCCGTCCACCCCGAGTCCGTCGCCGCGCTCGCCGCCGCCACCCTCGGGGTGGCCGGCCGCATGGCCGAGCAGGCGGGCACCGGCCCCCTGCGCGAGGTGGTATCGAGGTGCGGCTCCGGGCACGTCATCGTCGTCGGCGTCGGCGAACGGGCGCTGTTAACCGTCATCGCGGACGACGGCCTCGACCTCGCCGCGTTCCAGCGCGAGTCGCCGGCCACGGTGGAACAGCTGAACCGGACGTTGGCGGCGGACGTGCCGAGGTGACACGTGTGAGCACGAAGGGGCAGGCGGCCGGGTCCCTCACTCGAACGGACTAATCTCGCGCCGCTGGGCCCGCCGAAACGTCCATTGCCTCCCCGGGGGCCCTCCCGGCCGTCCTATCCTCCAACTCCCGAGCATGTCCCGTAATCCGTACCAGGCTTGAGCCCGAGCAGGTCCGCACGGCCGGCCGACGCCTCGGCCATCGGGGAGGAGAGCGATGCGGTCGGTTCCGCCGCGGGCGTGGGGCTACGTCGCCTGTGTCGTCGTCGGCGCAGCGTCCTGCCTCTGGGGGCTGCAGTCCGTCCGGACGCCCTGGTGGGCTGTGGCGCTGCTGGCCGGGCTGTACGTCGGCTGCGAGCAGGTCACCCGGTGCCGCCAGGTCGGCCGGGCCGCCGCCGGGGACCTGGGCGCCTTCTACCCCGTACTGCTCGCCGGGGCCTTTCTGCTGGCCCCGCCCGCCGCCGCGCTCGTACCGCTGCCGGGGGCGCTGCTCGCGCGGGTCGGGCAGCGTCCCCGGGGGCTGCGCCGGATCTGGCGGGCCGCCCAGCTCGTCGTCGCCGTCTGGGCCGCGTCCCGCACGCACGAGGTACTGGGCGGGCGGGCCGCGATCGGCGACTCCGACTTCCCCGGCTCCCTCGGGCCCGCCGGGGCCGCCGTGCTGGTGTTCTGCCTGGTGCTGAGCGTGCTGGACGGCGGCATCCGCACGCTGGCCGAGGGACTGCCGGCGCGGGCCGTCGGGCGGGGGCTGTTCGCGCGCTCGCTCGCCCCCGTCGCCGTGCACGGGCTCGCCGGGCTGATGATGGCCGTCCTGTGGCGCAGCCCGTACGGGCCGGTGGCCGCGCTGCTCGTGCTGTTCCCGATGGGCGTGTCCTGGTGGGTGTTCGCGCAGTACCACCGCGAGCGCGCCGCCCACCAGGCGACCATCCGCACCCTGGTGCAGGCAGTCGACATCAAGGACGGCTACACGCGCGGCCACAGCGAACGGGTCGGACAGGCCTCGATGCTGATCGGGCGCGAACTGGGCATGGACGAGGGCCGGATCGAGGTGCTCCGCTTCGCCGGGATCCTGCACGACGTCGGCAAACTCGGCGTCCCCACCCGCCTGTTGCGCAAGGACGGGCCGCTGACTCCCGAGGAGCGGCGCATCATCGAACTGCACCCCGAGTACGGGCACGAGATCACCCGCGGGATCTCCTTCCTCGGCGACGCCCGCTCGGCGATCCTCCACCACCACGAACGCATCGACGGCACCGGCTACCCGTACGGCCTGGCGGGCGGTCAGATCCCGGAGTCCGCCCGGGTGGTCGCCGTGGCCGACGCCTTCGACGCGATGACCTCCACCCGCTCCTACAGCCGGGCCAGGCCGGTGGAAGCAGCCCTGGCGGAGCTGCGGCGGTGCGCGGGGGCCCACTTCGACCCCCGGATGGTCACCGCGCTGACCCGGGTCGTCGAGCGGGACGGCTGGCACCCGGTGGTGACCGCCGAGGAGCCCCGGACGACCGTCCCCACGCCCGCGCAGGCCCCCGACGACGACCGGTCCGAGGTACGCCGATGATCGCCCGCCGCCTCTTCCTCGCCCTCTACGCGGCCGCCGCCCTCCTCGTCGCCGTCTCCCTCCTCGTGACGTTCGTGACAGGCGTCGAGGAACGCCCCGTCGCGCTCGCCTTCGGGATCCTCGTCGCCGTCGGCGAGCTGATCCGGTGGAGCGGGCCCGGGCTGCGCGAGGCCGCGCCGCTCGGCACCGCCGGGTCGCTGGCGTACGCGCTGGTCGGGGAGCACGCCGGGCACCCCACACACCACGGGGTCGCGCAGGTCGTGTCGGTCGTGGTCGCCGCCTCCCTGCTGGGCAGCGTGCCGCACCTGGCCCGCGGCCAGGGACCCGTCCTCGACCACCTGGTCCGACGCGTGCTGGCCGTCGGCTTCGCCGCCGTCTGCTTCCAGCCCCTCTACAACCGGGGCGTGTTCGACGGCTGGAGCGGCCCCGCCTACGCGCTGCTGCTGCTCGCGCTGCTCGTCCTGACCGTGCTGTGCGACGCCGTGGTCGCCGCCGCGCTCGCCCGCACCTGCACCGGCTGGCCGTTCGCCCCGCTGCTGCGGGACGAGCTGAAGGCCGTGCCCGGCATCGGGTCGGCGGTGTGCGCGACGGGCGCGGTGATGGCGCTCGCGGTCGCCGTCGTCGGCCTGTGGGCGCTGCCGGTGTTCTCGGTGCCGCTGCTGCTCACCCAACTGTCCCTGCGCCGGTACGCGGCCGTCCGGGCCACCTACCGGCAGACCATCGCCTCGCTGGCCCGCGCCACCGAGATCGCCGGGTACACCCCCGCCGGGCACGCCCGCAGGGTCGCCGCCCTCAGCCAGGCCGTGGGCCGCGACCTCGGGCTGCCGGAGCCCGAGCGGGCCGTCCTGGAGTACGCGGCCCTCATGCACGACATCGGG
Source organism: Streptomyces sp. NPDC050263 (assembly GCF_040655955.1). Lineage (NCBI taxonomy): Bacteria > Bacillati > Actinomycetota > Actinomycetes > Kitasatosporales > Streptomycetaceae > Streptomyces > Streptomyces sp. NPDC050263. The sequence goes on from NZ_JBFAKW010000007.1 coordinate 115,638, forward strand.
CAACTCAGCCTGGTCGACCCGGTCCCGGCCGGGGCCACCGCCGGGCTGCCGGCGGCGGAGCAGCGGCGGATCGCGCTGCTCGGCGGGGCCGTCGTCCGCCAGACCGGGGCGAGCGCACAGGTCGCCACGGTCGTCGAGCGGCAGGCCGACCCCTACCCGGAGCAACCGGTGGCCGCCCGCATAGTCCGGGTGGTGAACGCCTACGACGAGAAGGTGCGGGGCGCGGGTCCCGGCGGGCCTCTCACCGCACTGGAGGAACTGCGTCTGGGCACTGGCGGGGAGTACGCGCCGGAGGTGGTGGAGGCGCTGGCCAGGGTGCTTTCGAGAGGCCGTCTGACCTTGCCTGCGGGTGGGTAACCCATGGGTAATGAGCGGCCTTCCGGCCACACGTGGTTGGATGCGAGGGAGAGAGTGTCCGGGGGCACTGGCCAGCCCACAGAACGGAACTGGCAGGCGGGAATCGTGAGGATCTTCGGCAAGGGACGGCACCGGCCCTCCGCCTCCTGGCGGCAGGCCACCGACCGCGCGTTCACGCTGATCGGCGACGGGCGGTACGAGGACGCGGGCGCGCTGCTGACACGTGCCGCCGACCTGGAACCCTGGCTGTCCGAGTCCTGGTTCAACCTCGCCCTGCTGCACAAGTTCCGGCACGACTGGGAACAGGCCCGCACGGCGGGGCTCCGCGCCGTCGCCCTGCTCGACCGCGAGGCCGGGGCCCCCGACTGGTGGAACGTCGGCATCGCCGCCACCGCCCTCCAGGACTGGCCGCTGGCCCGCCGCGCCTGGCAGGCGTACGGGCTGCACGTGCCGGGCCACGCCACCGGCGCGGGCGAGCCCGTCGGCATGGAACTGGGCAGCGCGGCCGTCCGGCTGTCGCCCGAGGGCGAGGCCGAGGTGGTGTGGGGGCGGCGGCTGGACCCCGCCCGCATCGAGGTGCTGTCGATCCCGCTGCCGTCCTCCGGACGGCGCTGGGGCGAGGTCGTGCTGCACGACGGGGTGCCCCACGGCGAGCGGACCACCTCCGTCGGCCACTCCTACCCGGTCTTCGACGAGATCGAGCTGTGGGCGCCGTCCCCCGTGCCGACCTGGGTGGTCCTGCTGGAGGCGGCCACGGAGGCGGACCGGGACGCGCTGGAGCAGCTGGCCGCCGACGCGGGGTTCGCGGCGGAGGACTGGTCCTCCTCGGTGCGGCTGCTGTGCCGGATGTGCTCGGAGTCGCGGATGCCGTCGGACGAGGGTGACGGCGAGCATCTCGATCCGCATGACCACAGCGAGCCCGGGCATCCCGGGCCGCTGGGGCATCGCACGGACGGGCAGCTGTGGGTGCCCGAGCGGGAGTGCGGGGTGGCTGCGCCGGCTTCGCTGGTGAGGGGGTTGCTGGACGGGTGGGTCGCGGACAGCCCGGACTCTCGTGACTGGCGGGATCTTGAAGAGGTGTGCTGACGTCGTTCGGCTGCGGGTTCGTCGTGGTTGCTCGCGCAGTTCCCCGCGCCCCTGACGGGGCGCTTCCCCGTACCCTGTATCGGCATCATCACTCTGTTCTTGTTCAGGAAGGCATCGTCGGTCATGGCGCAGCAGGACACCGATCAGCAGCACGCGGGCGTGCTCCCCGTGGACGACGAGGGCTTCGTCATCGACACCGAGGAGACGGAGGCGCGCGAGCTGGCCTGGCGTGAGGCCGGCTCCTCGCGGCCGATCACCGTGGTCGGGAACCCGGTGCTGCACAAGGAGTGCAGGGACGTCACCGAGTTCGACGACGAGCTGCGGCAACTGGTCGCGGACATGTTCGCCTCGCAGCACACCGCCGAGGGCGTGGGCCTGGCCGCCAACCAGATCGGCGTCGACCTGAAGGTCTTCGTCTACGACTGCCCGGACGACGAGGGCGCCCGGCACACCGGTGTCGTCTGCAACCCCGAGCTCGTCGAGCTGCCCGCGGACCGGCGCAGGCTGGACGACAGCAACGAGGGCTGTCTGTCGGTGCCCACCGCCTACGCGCCGCTCGCCCGTCCCGACTACGCCGAGGTGAGCGGGCAGGACGAACAGGGCAACCCGATCAAGGTGCGCGGGACCGGCTACTTCGCTCGGTGTTTGCAGCACGAGACCGATCACCTGTACGGGTACCTGTACATCGACAGGCTGTCCAAGCGCGAACGCAAGGACGCCCTGCGGCAGATGGCCGAGAACGAGCCCCGCTACCCCGTGGTCGCCAACGACTGAGCCCACCCGCACATACGACGACGCCTGGCCGGGAGGCATCCCGGCCAGGCGTCGTTCGTGTGTCCGACTGACGTTCGATCGCTTACGCACATCTACCGCACATCTACCGCACATCTACCGCACATCTGCTGCACATCTGCTGCGCATCCGCTGATCCGTAATCAGTAAGGCGGGGGTGGATTCTCAACAGGTTGGGGTAGTGAATGAAGCAAATCCGTTCCCAGGGCGGTCAGTTGTAGTGCTGAATAGGAAGTGTGGGGATACGCAACGGCGCACGCCCGGCGGGGCGGGAGGGGTGTGTGCCCACTGGCGGCTGAGAGGGGTTGTTCGTGCCAGCTTTGCCATGCAGCACCACATACAGCACCACAGCGACGGTGGCCGCGCCCGCGGTTCCTCCTTCGCTCTCTCTTCCGGTCATCGAGGCGGCGTTTCCCCGGCAACTGCATCCGTATTGGCCTCAGTTGCAGGAGAACACGCGCTCCTGGCTGCTGGAAAAGCGGTTGATGCCGGCGGACAAGGTCGCAGAATATGCCGACGGTCTTTGCTATACGGACCTGATGGCCGGCTACTACCTCGGCGCACCCGACGAGGTGATGCAGGCCATCGCCGACTACAGCGCGTGGTTCTTCGTCTGGGACGACCGGCACGACCGTGACGTCGTGCACACCCGGTCCTCCTCCTGGCGGCAACTGCGGTTCCGCTTACACGCGGCCCTGGACGCCCCGGCCGCACATCTGCGGCACCGGGATCCGCTGGTCGCCGGGCTCGCGGACAGCGTGGGCCGGCTGTACGCCTTCCTTCCCGGTGCCTGGAACGCACGGTTCGCCCGGCACTTCCACACCGTGATCGAGGCGTACGACCGGGAATTCCGCAACCGCGTCGAAGGACGCATTCCCGGCGTCGAGGAATACCTCGCACTGCGCCGGCTGACCTTCGCCCACTGGATATGGACCGACCTGCTCGAACCGAGTGCGGGCTGCGAACTCCCGGACCCGGTACGAAAACACCCCGCCTTTCGGCGCGCGGCCCTGCTGAGTCAGGAATTCGCCGCCTGGTACAACGACCTCTGCTCGCTTCCCAAGGAATTGGCGGGCGATGAGGTGCACAATCTCGGAATCAGTCTCATCACCCACCAGGGACTGACTCTGGAAGAAGCGGTCGGCGAAGTCCGGCGACGCGTCGAGGAATGCATATCCGAGTTCCTCGCCGTCGAAATGGACGTCCTCTTGCTCGCCGACCGGCTCACCGACGGGACCGTCCGCGGAAAGGAACTCGGCGCCGCCGTGCGGGCCTGCCTCGGCAATATGCGGAACTGGTTCAGTTCCGTCTACTGGTTCCACCACGAGTCCGGCCGATACATGGTCGACAGCTGGGACGACCGGTCCACGCCCCCGTACGTCAACAATGAAGCGGCAGGTGAGAAATGACCGTCGAGTCGGTACAGCCCGCGACCCCTGAGGCATCCGAACCGAGTGAGCCGCCTTTGGCCGGTGGCGGGGTACCGCTGCTCGGACACGGCTGGAAGCTGGCCCGCGATCCGCTGGCCTTCATGGCCCGGCTGCGCGACCACGGCGACATCGTGCGCCTCAAACTCGGCCCCAAGGCGGTGTACGCCGTCACCGCGCCGGATCTCGTCGGCGCCCTCGCGCTCAGCCCGGACTACATCATCTCCGGACCCCTGTGGGAGACCCTGGAGGACCTGCTCGGCAAGGAGGGCGTGGCTACGGCCAACGGCCCGCTGCACCGCCGCCAACGCCGCACGATCCAGCCCGCGTTCCGGCTCGACGCCATCCCCGGCTACGGGCCGGTCATGGAGGAGGAGGCGCACGCGCTCGTCGAGCGCTGGCGCGGCGGCGAGGTCCTCGACGTCACCGCGGAGTCCTTCCGGGTGTCCGTGCGCATCTCCGCCCGCTGTCTGATGCGCGGCAGCTATATGGACGCCCGGTCCGAGCGCATCACCTCCGCGCTCGCCACCCTGTTCGCCGGTATGTACCAGCGCATGGTCGTACCCCTCGGACCGCTTTATCGGGTACCGATTCCGGCCAACCGCGTATTCAACCGGGCACTGGCCGATCTGCATCGGCTGGTGGACGAGATCATCGCCGAGCGCCGTGCGTCCGGTCAAAAACCGGACGATTTGCTGACAGCTTTGCTGGAGGCGAAGGACGAGAATGGCGACCCCATCGGGGAACAGGAGATCCACGACCAGGTCATCGCGATACTCACCCCGGGCAGCGAAACCGCCGGCTCCGTGGTCATGTCGCTGCTCCACGTCCTCACCGAGCACCCCGAGCAGGTGGACAAGATCCGCGAGGAGGTGAAAAGCGTCGTCGGTGACCGGCCGGTCGCATTCGGCGACGTCCGAAAGCTGCGGCACACCGCCAATGTCGTGGTCGAGACCATGCGGCTGTATCCCGCCGTATGGATATTGACCCGGCGCGCGGTGACCGACACCGAGCTCGGCGGATACCGCATTCCCGCCGGCGCCGACATCGTCTACAGCCCCTACGCGGTACAGCGCGATCCGCGGTCGTACGAGCGGCATACGGAGTTCGATCCCGACCGCTGGCTGCCCGGCGGCTCCCCGGAGGTGCCGAAATACGCCATGACGCCGTTCGGCGTCGGCAACCGGAAGTGCCCGAGCGACCACTTCTCGATGGCCGAGCTGACGCTGATCGCCGCCGTGGTGGCATCCGCGTTCCGCTTCGCGCCGGCGCCCGGCTCCGACTCCCGGACGCACGTCGGCATCACCCTGCGGCCGCGCAAGCTGCTGCTGCGGGCGACCACGGAGTGAGAACCGGGTGACCGGGTGAGAGCTGCGGCTCAGGCGACGGCCTGCGGGCCGCGGAACGTGCGTCGGTAGGCGTTGGGGGTCGTCCCCAACGCCTGCACGAACTGGTGGCGCAGGGCTCCCGCGGTGCCGAAGCCGGCCCGCCAGGCGATCGCGTCCACCGTCTCGTCCGTCGCCTCCAGCAGGTGCTGTGCCAGCAGCACCCGTTGGCGCAGCAGCCACCGGTAGGGGGTGGTGCCCGTCTCCTGCTGGAAGCGGCGGGCGAAGGTGCGCGGGGACATATGGGCGCGCTCCGCGAGCTGCTCGACCGTGACCTCCTGGTCGAGATGCTCCTCCATCCACACCAGCACCCCGCCGACCGTGTCGCACGCCGACCGGGGCAGCGGGCGCGCGATGTACTGCGCCTGGCCGCCGTCCCGATGCGGCGGTACGACCATCCGGCGCGCGATGCCGTTGGCCACGTCGGGCCCCTGCTCCTTGCGTACGAGGTGCAGACAGGCGTCGATCCCGGCGGCCGTGCCGGCGGAGGTGATCACCGGGTCCTCGTCGACGTAGAGGACGTCCGGCTCGACGGTCGTCCGCGGATGGCGGCGGGCCAGCAGGTCCGCGTGCCGCCAGTGCACCGCGCAGCGCCGCCCGTCGAGCAGTCCCGCCGCGCCCAGCACGAAGACGCCCGAGCAGACGCTGAGCACCCGGGCGCCCCGGTCCACGCCCCGGCGCAGGGCGGCGAGCAGCTCGGGCGGGTACTCCCGCTCGACGTTCGCGTCCGAGGCCGGCACGGCGATCAGGTCGGCCTCCTCCAGCCGGTCGAGGCCGTACGGCGTGGAGACGGTGAGTCCGCCGACATGGGTGCGCAGGACCGGGCCTTCCGCCGACACGACGGCGAAGTCGTACTTCGGCAGCCCCTCGTCGCTGCGGTCGAGGCCGAACACCTCGCACAGGACGCCGAGCTCGAAGGGATGCACACCGTCGAGGAGGACGGCGGCCACGTTCTGCAGCATGGTGCCAGTGTGCCACCACAGTGGCAGGAATTTGAAGGTGTACGGCAGTCCTGCCACTCCCGGTCAGGAGTCTCAGGCAGGACAGTGGTGTCCATGAACACGAACCAGACAGAAGGCCTGATCGGAATGCTCATGGTCCTCGGGATCATGGTTCTCCTGATCCTCCCGTCCGTGCTCGGCATCGTGCGCGACAGGCGCGCCGACCGGCAGATCAGGGAGGCTCAGGAGAACCGCGAGAGCCGGGAGACCCAGGAGGATCAGAAGTCCTCGTCCAGGTCCACGGTGCCCTCCACCGCGACCTGGTACGCCGACGGACGACGCTCGAAGAAGTTGGTCAGCTCCTGAACGCCCTGGAGCTCCATGAAGGAGAACGGGTTCTCCGAGCCGTACACCGGAGCGAAGCCGAGCCGCGCCAGACGCTGGTCGGCGACGCACTCCAGGTACTGCCGCATGGAGTCGGTGTTCATCCCCGGGAGGCCGTCGCCGCACAGGTCACGGGCGAACTGCAGCTCGGCCTCGACGGCCTCCCGCAGCATGTCGGTGACCTCCTGCCGGAGCTGGTCGTCGAAGAGCTCCGGCTCCTCCTTGCGGACCGTGTCGACGACCTCGAAGGCGAAGCTCATGTGCATCGTCTCGTCGCGGAACACCCAGTTGGTGCCGGTCGCCAGGCCGTGCAGCAGGCCCCGGCTGCGGAACCAGTAGACGTACGCGAACGCGCCGTAGAAGAACAGGCCCTCGATGCACGCGGCGAAGCAGATCAGGTTGAGCAGGAAGCGGCGGCGGTCGGCCTGGGTCTGCAGGCTGTCCAGCTTCTCGACCTCGTTGATCCACTTGAAGCAGAACTCTGCCTTCTCGCGGATCGACGGGATGTTCTCCACCGCGTCGAACGCCGCCGCCCGGTCCTCCGGGTCGGGGAGGTAGGTGTCCAGCAGCGTCAGATAGAACTGGACGTGGACGGCCTCCTCGAACAGCTGCCTCGAGAGATACAGGCGCGCCTCGGGCGAGTTGATGTGCTTGTACAGCGTCAGCACGAGGTTGTTCGCCACGATCGAGTCGCCCGTCGCGAAGAACGCGACCAGCCGGCCGATCATGTGCTGCTCGCCCTCGGACAGCTTCGCGAGGTCGGTCACGTCCGAGTGGAGGTCCACCTCCTCCACGGTCCAGGTGTTCTTGATGGCGTCCCGGTAGCGCTCGTAGAAGTCCGGGTAGCGCATCGGGCGCAGCGTCAGCTCGAAGCCCGGGTCGAGAAGGTTCTTCTCGGTCTTTTCGGGGGCGGTGGACATTACTGGCAGGCCTCGCAGGACTCGGGGTTCTCAAGAGAGCAGGCGACCGCGTCTTCGGGGGTCGTCTGTACGGGGATCGGGGTCTGCGCCTGGGCGGCGCGGGCGATGCGGGTCGCCGGGCGCGAGCGCAGGTAGTACGTCGTCTTCAGGCCCGACTTCCAGGCGTACGCGTACATCGAGGAGAGCTTGCCGATGGTCGGCGTCTCCAGGAACAGGTTCAGCGACTGCGCCTGGTCCAGGTACGGGGTGCGGGCGGCGGCCATGTCGATCAGGCCGCGCTGCGGGATCTCCCACGCTGTGCGGTACAGGTCGCGGACCTCGGCCGGGATCCAGGCGAACTCCTGCACCGAGCCGTTGGACTCGCGCAGCGCCTCACGGGTGCGGGCGTCCCAGACGCCGAGCTCCTTCAGGTCGTTCACCAGGTACGAGTTGACCTGGAGGAACTCACCGGACAGCGTCTCGCGCTTGAACAGGTTGGACACCTGCGGCTCGATGCACTCGTACACGCCCGCGATGGACGCGATGGTGGCGGTCGGCGCGATGGCCAGCAGCAGCGAGTTGCGCAGGCCGGTCGCCGCGATCCGCCCGCGCAGGGCGGCCCAGCGCTCCGGCCAGGTGAACTCGACGCCGTAGTGGTCGGGGTGCAGCACACCGCGGGCGGTCCGGGTCTTGTCCCAGGCGGGCAGCGGGCCGCTGCGCTCGGCCAGGTCGGCGGAGGCCTCGTACGCGGCCAGCATGACGCGCTCGGCGATCCGCGTGGACAGGGCCTTGGCCTCGGCGGAGTCGAACGGCAGCCGCAGCTTGAAGAAGACGTCCTGGAGGCCCATCGCCCCCAGACCGACCGGACGCCAGCGGGCGTTGGAACGGCCCGCCTGCTCGGTCGGGTAGAAGTTGATGTCGACGACCCGGTCGAGGAAGGTGACGGCGGTGCGGACGGCCTCGTCCAGCCGCTCCCAGTCGATGCCGTCCCCGCCTTCGGCCGCCGGGTCGACGAACGCGCCGAGGTTCACCGAGCCCAGGTTGCAGACGGCCGTCTCGCCGTCGTCGGTGACCTCCAGGATCTCCGTGCAGAGGTTGGAGGAGTGCACGACGTGACCCGGCTCGGCCGTCTGGTTGGCGGTGCGGTTGGCGGCGTCCTTGAAGGTCATCCAGCCGTTGCCGGTCTGCGCGAGAGTGCGCATCATGCGGCCGTACAGGTCACGCGCCGGGATGGTCTTCTTGGCGAGGCCCGCCGCCTCGGCCTTGCGGTAGGCCGCGTCGAACTCCTCGCCCCACAGGTCGACCAGCTCGGGCACGTCGGCCGGGGAGAACAGCGACCACTGCCCGTCGGCGTTGACGCGGCGCATGAACTCGTCCGGGATCCAGTGCGCGAGGTTCAGGTTGTGCGTACGGCGGGCGTCCTCACCGGTGTTGTCCCGCAGCTCCAGGAACTCCTCGATGTCCGAGTGCCAGGTCTCCAGGTAGACCGCGGCCGCGCCCTTGCGCCGGCCGCCCTGGTTCACGGCGGCGACCGAGGCGTCCAGGGTCTTCAGGAACGGCACGATGCCGTTGGAGTGCCCGTTGGTGCCGCGGATCAGCGAACCGCGGCTGCGGATCCGGGAGTACGACAGCCCGATGCCGCCGGCGTGCTTCGAGAGCCGGGCGACCTGGTGGTAGCGGTCGTAGATGGAGTCCAGTTCGTCCAGCGGGGAGTCGAGGAGGTAGCAGGACGACATCTGGGGGTGCCGGGTGCCGGAGTTGAAGAGCGTGGGGGAGGACGGGAGGTAGTCCAGGCGGCTCATCAGGCCGTACAGCGCGGCGACCTCGTCCACCGCACGCGTGCTGTCGTCCTCGGCGAGGCCGGAGGCGACGCGCAGCAGGAAGTGCTGGGGCGTCTCGACGACCTTGCGGGTGATCGGGTGCCGCAGGAGGTAGCGGCTGTGCAGGGTGCGCAGCCCGAAGTAGCCGAAGCGGTCGTCGGCGGCCGTGTCGATCAGCGCGTCGAGGCGGGCCGCGTGCACGCGCACGAACTCGGCGGTGCGGTCCGCGATCAGACCCTCGCGGTGGCCGACGGAGACCGAGGCGGTGAACGACGCGACGCCCTGGGAGGCGGCCTCGGCGGCGATGCTGACGGTCAGCAGCCGGGCGGCCAGCTTCGAGTAGGCGGGGTCCTCGGAGATCAGGCCGGCGGCCGCCTCCGTCGCCAGTTCGCGCAGCTCCGCCTCGTCGGCCCGCGAGGACCGGCCGCGCAGGGCGGCGGCGGCGACCCGGCCGGGGGCGGCGTCGGGCAGGTCGGCGGTCAGCTCGGTCAGGGTCCGCAGCAACGCGTTCCCGGGACCGTCGGTCTCCAGCTCGAAGACTGAAACCGGGTCGGCTGGCGCGATGGTCACGTGAGGCTCTCCCTCGCTCGGCAGGGGGCCCGGCGGAGGGCAGGGCGGCACACGAGCGCACGGGGCGTCGCGTCCACCGGCCCACTCCGCGAGGCCCGGACGTCAGGGCACCCGGACCGGGACGGCCGGGCGCGCTGTCGGCAGGACCTCGGACTGAACAGGCGTGCGTATACGGGTGGATACACACGCGTGTACACCGTTGCGGGACAGTTCCGGATTCGCACCGGATTCCCCTGCGGCGACAGCGAGCATGAGCATACATCTTGTGCCCGGCTGTCGTGTCACCCCCAGATGTTGTGTCGCGCCGGTTTCAGAGCGTCAACTTGTAGGCGAGGAGAGTGATGTCGGCCGGCTGCGGGAGGGGCTTCCAGTCCCGCTCGGGTGTGCGGACGAAACCGAGGCGTTCGTAGATGCGGTGGGCGGCCGCCATGGTGCGCTGGGTCGACAGGACGACGGCCGTGCAGCCCTCCGCCGCCCGCGCCCGGTCGAGGCAGGCCCGCACGAGGGCCTCGCCGGCGCCCCGGCCGCGTGCCTCGCGCCCGACCGCCAGCATCCGTATCTCGCCGGGGCGCGAGATGTCGGCCATCGGACCTCCCGAGGGGACGAAGGTCACTCCGCCGAGGACCGCGTCACCCTCCACGGCGACCAGCACCTCGGCGGCGGCCGCGCGTTTCGCGACGTCCCTCAGCTCGCGGAAGTACTCGTCGCTCTCGCCGAAGTCGAGCAGCCCGTCGTCGAGGTAGGCGCGGGCCGTGAGGTCGCCGAGGGCGTCGTGCTCGGTGGGTCGCACCGGCCGGATGAGGATGTCCACGCCGGGCAGTGTGCAACACGCGCACGACGACGGGCCGCCGGACTTCTCCGGCGGCCCGTCGTCGTGCGCTTCGCCCGGTGCTCGGGTCAGTGACCGGCGTTCGCCGTCGCCGGGGGCAGTTCCTTCTGGACGCCCGGGTCGCCTGCGTCCGCCGTGTAGTCCTCCGGCCTGGTCTCGTCGACGCCCTCCGGGGCCTTGAGCGCCTTCAGGACGAAGGTCAGGACCACCGTGACGGCGATGTTCAGGACGAACGCCGTCAGGCCGATGTAGCCGATCTCGCCGATGCCCGGGATCTCCTTCGACGAGCCGCCGAAGTGCTTCTGGGTCGGGGAGGCGACGCCGTACGCGGCGACCGTGCCGTAGACCATGCCGACCGCCCAGCCGGCCAGCAGGGCCCAGCGGTGGAACCAGCGGGTGAAGAGGCCGCCGACCAGGGCCGGGAAGGTCTGGAGGATCCAGATGCCGCCCAGCAGCTGGAAGTTGATGGCGACCGTCTTGTCCATGGTGAGGACGAAGACCAGGGCCCCCACCTTCACCAGGAGCGAGACCAGCTTGGAGACCTTGGTCTCCTGCGCGGGCGTCGCGTCCGGCTTGATGAAGTCCTTGTAGATGTTGCGCGTGAAGAGATTCGCGGCAGCGATCGACATGATGGCCGCCGGCACGAGCGCGCCGATGCCGATCGCCGCGAACGCCACGCCCGCGAACCAGGCCGGGAACATGTCCTCGAACAGCTGCGGGATGGCCAGCTGCCCGTTGCTGACCTTGACCCCGGCCGCGATCGCCATGAAGCCGAGCAGCGCGAGCAGGCCCAGCATCAGGGAGTACAGCGGCAGGATCGTGGTGTTGCGGCGGATCACCTCACGGCTGCGTGAGGACAGCGTCGCCGTGATCGAGTGCGGGTACATGAACAGCGCCAGAGCCGAGCCCAACGCCAGCGTCGCGTACGTCCACTGGCCGGGTTCGCCCGGAGCCAGCGCGCCGCGCGGCTTGCCCGTCGCCGGGTTGGTCTGGCTGAACGCCTCGCCCGCCTTGGCGAAGATGTCGTCGAAACCGCCGAGCTTGATCGGGATGTAGATGATCGCCACCGCGATGACGATGTAGATCAGCGTGTCCTTCACGAACGCGATCAGCGCGGGGGCCCGCAGACCCGAGGAGTAGGTGTAGGCGGCCAGCACGCCGAACGCGATCAGCAGCGGCAGGTCCTTCACGAACCAGTTGGTGTTCTCGCCGCCGCCGACGCCCATCACGTCGAGTACCGCCTGGATGCCCACGAGCTGCAGCGCGATGTATGGCATCGTTGCCAGGATGCCGGTGAGGGCGACCGCCAGCGACAGGCCCTTCGAGCCCCAGCGGCCGCGCACGAAGTCGGACGTCGTCACATAGCCGTGCTTGTGCGAGACCGACCACAGGCGGGGCAGGAACGTGAAGATCAGCGGGTAGACGAGGATCGTGTACGGCACCGCGAAGAAGCCGGCCGCGCCCGCCGCGTAGATCGCCGCCGGGACGGCGACGAAGGTGTACGCGGTGTAGAGGTCGCCGCCGAGCAGGAACCAGGTGACCCAGGTGCCGAACGACCGGCCGCCCAGGCCCCATTCGTCGAGGCTGTGCTCGTTCTCGGCCTTGCGCCAGCGCGCGGCCAGGAAGCCCATGGCCGTGACGGCCAGGAAGAAGAAGATGAAGACGGCGAGCGCCACGCCGTTCACGCCGTCGTTCACTCCGACGCACCGCCGCCCTGGGGCTTACGGCCGCGCTGGTCGAGCTGCCACAGCTTGTACGCGATCACCGTGAGCACCGTGGACACCAGTACCCACAGCATCTGGTACCAGTAGAAGAAGGGGATCCCGATGAACGCGGGATCCACCTTGGCGTACGAACCCACCCACAGCATCGCCACGAACGGCGCGAGCAGGCACAGGGCGATGACGACGCGCACAGGCGTCACCACCGGCTCCTTCGGCACTTCCGGGGCATCTGACATCGGCGGCTCCATCCCCTCGCTGATCGCCTTGATCACCGTTGTAATGCGCAGGCAATGTAAGGGACGAATAAGCGCAGCGGAAGACCGCGTCCGTAGACGACCGCGTACGACTACAAGATCCTCACTCGGCGGGCCGCTTCAGGCGCGCCACGAACTTGTACCGGTCGCCCCGGTACACCGACCGCACCCACTCCACCGGCTGGCCGTCCTTGTCCAGCGAGTGGCGGGAGAGCATCAGCATCGGCAGGCCCACGTCGGTGCCGAGCAGACCGGCCTCGCGGGGGGTGGCCAGGGAGGTCTCTATGGTCTCCTCGGCCTCGGCGAGATGGACGTCGTAGACCTCGGCGAGCGCGGTGTACAGGGACGTGTACTTGGCCAGCGACCTGCGCAGGGCGGGGAAACGCTTCGCCGACAGATGGGTCGTCTCGATCGCCATCGGCTCGCCGTTGGCCATGCGCAGCCGCTCGATGCGCAGCACGCGCCCGCCTGCCGCGATGTCGAGCAGCCCGGCGAGGCGGTCGTCGGCGGTGATGTAGCCGATGTCCAGCAGCTGCGAGGTCGGTTCCAGGCCCTGGGCGCGCATGTCCTCGGTGTACGAGGTGAGCTGGAGCGCCTGGGAGACCTTCGGCTTGGCGACGAAGGTGCCCTTGCCCTGGATGCGTTCCAGCCGGCCCTCGACGACCAGTTCCTGGAGGGCCTGCCGGACGGTCGTGCGCGAGGTGTCGAACTCGGCCGCCAGCGTGCGCTCGGGCGGGACCGGGGTGCCCGGGGACTGGGTCTCCGTCATGTCCAGCAGGTGCTTCTTGAGACGGTAGTACTTGGGCACACGCGCGGTACGGACGGTCGCCCCACCCTCGTTCTCCGCACTGCTGACGTCGGTGCTCATGGCCTGCCTTCCCGGCTGCGGATGCGGTCACATCGTGGCACGGCAGCCTATCGGGAGGCCCGCACACTCCGTGATCCCTTCTGTATACCGTCGCCGTCACTTTTGGTCTAGTCCACCAAGATAAGTGGTCTACCGGAGCCGCGCCGTCCGGGGTCGATGTTTTCGACGGCTTCTTACTTAAAGGTTCCTGCATATGTAGGTCCCATAACGGCTGGTCAAAGCCGTTTCGACCACCCTTGACAGCCGTATTGGTCTCAGCCAAGCTCTGCGCACTGGTCTACACCATTGGTCCAGGTCCCGGCTTATGAGCGGGAGGTGTGGGCATCCCTGAGGAGGGTGGCGTGAAGCGCAAGCTGATAGCCGCGATCGGTATCGCGGGCATGATGGTGTCCATCGCGGCGTGCGGGGACGACGGCGGCAGCGGTGACTCGAAGGGCTCCGACGCGAAGGAGCTGACCGTCTGGCTGACCGTCGACGCGCAGAACAACTGGCCCGAGCTGGTGAAGGCGGCCGACGCGGCGGTGGTGAAGGCGCACCCCGGCGTCAAGATCACCCACGAGTACTACGGCTGGCCGGACAAGAACGCCAAGCTCGACGCGGTTCTCGCCACCGACAAGGCCCCCGACGTGGTCGAGATGGGCAACACCGAGATGCTCGGTTACATGGTCAAGGGCGCGTTCGCCTCCCTCGACGCCTCGAAGTTCGACAACTCCTCCGCCTGGCTGGACGGACTCAAGGACTCGGTCACCTACGACGGCAAGACCTACGGCGTGCCGTACTACGCCGGCGGCCGCGTCGCCAACTGGCGCAAGGACGTCTTCGCCGCGGCCGGCGTCACCGCCACGCCGAAGACCTACGCGGAGCTCACCGCCGCCCTGGACAAGGTCCAGAAGAAGGAGGGCGACAAGTTCTCCGCCTGGTACCAGCCCACTCGCGACTGGTACGCGGCCATGTCCTTCGTCTACGACGCCGGCGGCTCCATCGCCAAGGAGGACGGCGGCCAGTGGAAGGGCAACCTGTCCTCGGCCGAGTCCGTCAAGGGCCTCACCGACTTCAAGAACGTCGTCGACAAGTACATGCACGGCGACAAGACCAAGGACGAGTCCGACCGTTACATCGTCTACGGCCAGGGCAAGTCAGGCATGATCTTCGCCCCGGCCTGGGAGGGCGCGACCGCTGCGGCGAAGGAGAACGACAAGACCGGCAAGCTCGCCGGCAACGTCGAGAACTTCGTCATGCCCGGCCCGTCCGGCAAGAACCTCCCGGTCTTCCTGGGCGGCTCCGACCTCGCCGTCCCGGTGAAGTCCAAGGCGCAGGACCTGGCCGCCGAGTGGATCAACGCCTTCACCGGCCCCTCCGGCCAGAAGGGCCTGATCGCCAAGGGCAACCTGCCCAACAACAAGACCGACCTCGCGACCCTCAAGAACGACCCGGCGACCGCCGTCCCGGCCACCGCCGCCGAGTCCAACTGGTTCGTCCCGATGGCCCCCGGCTGGGGACAGGTCGAGAAGGCCCAGGTGCTGCAGAACATGCTCCAGAGCATCGGCACCGGCAAGCAGACGGTCGAGGCCGCCGCGAAGGAAGCGGACGCCGCGATCGACAAGGTCATCAACACCAAGTGACCTGACGGCGGGGCCCCGACACCTCCGGGGCCCTGCCACTCGTACGACCGAGGGACCGCTGAGGAGCGCGCGGATGAGTGCCGACACGACCACCCCTGCCAAGGTGCCGCCGACGCGGCCGTCACCCCCACCGCCCGCACCGCCGGGAAGACCACGGGCGAAACGTTCTTCCGCCGGCACTCCCTGGCTGCTCCTCGCCCCCTGTCTGCTGGTCCTCGCCCTGGTGATGGGCTATCCGCTGGTCCGGCTGGTCACCCTCTCCTTCCAGAAGTTCGGGCAGTCCCAGCTCTGGGGCTTCCAGCCGGCCGAGTCGGTCGGGTTCGACAACTTCGCGGGCGTGCTGGGCGACGGCGAGTTCTGGCAGGTCGTCGTCCGCACGATCGTCTTCGCGGCGGGCTGCGTGATCCTCACGATGGTCCTCGGCATGATGATCGCCCTGCTGCTCCAGCGGGTCTCCGGCTGGGTGAAGACCCTGGTCAACATCGCGCTGGTGGCCAGCTGGGGGATGCCCGTCATCGTCGCCACCACCGTCTTCAAGTGGCTGTTCGACTCCGACTACGGCATCCTCAACGCGGTTCTGAGCAAGCTGCCCGGCGTCGAGCTGATCGGCCACAACTGGTTCGCGAGCGGACCGCAGGGCCTGGCCGTCATCATGCTGCTGGTGATCTGGGGCGCGGTCCCCTTCGTGGTCATCACCCTCAGCGCCGGCCTCACCCAGGTCCCCGCCGAACTGGAGGAGGCCGCCCGCCTCGACGGCGCGGGCTCCTGGGGCGTCTTCCGGTACGTCACCCTGCCCATCCTCAAGCCGATCATCGTGATGCTCACGACCCTGTCGGTCATCTGGGACATGGGCGTGTTCCCGCAGGTCTTCGTGATGCGCAACGGGCATCCGGAGCCCGAGTTCCAGCTCCTGACGACGTACTCCTACGACCGCGCGTTCGTCGTCAACGACTACGGACAGGGCTCGGCGATCGCCCTGATCACCGTGCTGCTGCTGCTCGGGGTGGTCGCCGTCTACATGCGTCAGATGCTGAAGATCGGAGAGGTCGAATGAGCAGCACGGTTTCCGCTCCGCGGCGGTCGAAACTCGGCTGGAACCTCCTCGGTCTGCTGGTCTTCCTCGTCGTCGGCTTCCCCGTCTACTGGATGCTCAACACGGCGTTCAAGCCGGCCAAGGACGCCATCGACCCGGACCCGAGCCTGCTGCCGACCGGCTTCACGCTCTCCAACTTCAGCCGTGCGCTGAACATCGCCGACTTCTGGGGCCCGGTGGGCCGCAGCCTGATCGTCTCCCTGGCGGTCGTCGTGATCGGAGTCGTCGTCGGCATGCTGGCGGCCCTCGCCATCTCCCGGTTCGCCTTCCGCGGCCGCAAGGTCGTGATCGTCGGCATCCTGGCCGTCCAGATGGTCCCGCTCGTCGCCATGATCATCCCGGTCTTCCTGCTGCTCAACGACCTGGGCCAGTACGACAAACTCAGCGGCCTGATCATCACGTACCTGACCTTCATCCTCCCCTTCACGGTGTGGACGCTGCGCGGCTTCATCGTCAACATCCCCAAGGAGCTGGAGGAGGCCGCGATGGTCGACGGCTGCTCCCGCACCGGCGCCTTCGTCCGCGTCGTCTTCCCCCTCCTCGCCCCCGGCATGGTCGCCACCTCGGTCTACGGCTTCATCCAGGCCTGGAACGAGTACCTCTACGCCCTGATGCTGCTCAGCCAGAAGAACCAGACCGCGACCGTGTGGCTCGGCAACTTCACCACCAAGCACGGCACCGAGTACGCCCCGATGATGGCCGGCGCCACGATGATGGCCCTACCGATCGTCGCCCTCTTCCTCCTCGTCCAGCGCAAGATGGCCGCGGGGCTGACCGCGGGCGCCGTGAAGGGATAACGCCCCCGATGACGACTTTCGCCAGCGGCACCGACACGCTCACCCGCGACGCCCTGACGGTCCTGCAACCCGGTTTCCCCGGCACCACCGCCCCCGACTGGCTGCTGCGCCGGCTCGGCGAGGGCCTGGCGTCGGTGGGGCTGTTCGGCAGGAACATCGCCTCACCCGAACAACTCGCCGCCCTGACCGCCCAGTTGCGCGCCGAACGCGGCGACGTCCTGGTCGCGATCGACGAGGAGGGCGGAGACGTCACGCGCCTGGAGGTGCGCACCGGCTCCAGCTTCCCCGGCAACCACGCGCTGGGCGCGGTCGACGACGTCTCCCTCACCCTGGAGGTCGCCGCCGAACTGGGCCGCCGCCTCGCCGAGTGCGGGGTCAACCTCAACTGGGCCCCGTCCGCGGACGTCAACTCCAACCCCGCTAACCCGGTCATCGGCGTCCGCTCCTTCGGCCCCGACCCCGACCTGGTCGCCCGGCACACCGCCGCCTACGTCACGGGCCTGCAGTCCGCGGGCGTCGCGGCCTGCACGAAGCACTTCCCGGGCCACGGCGACACGGCGGTCGACTCCCACCACGCGCTCCCGCGCATCGACGCCGACCCGGCGGTCCTCGCGGACCGGGAACTGACCCCGTTCCGCGCGGCCATCGCCGCCGGCAGCCGCGCCGTCATGACCGCGCACATCCTGGTCCCCGCCCTGGACCCCGCCCGACCGGCAACGTTGTCCCCCCGCATCCTCACCACCCTCCTGCGCGAGGAACTCGGCTACGACGGCCTGATCGTCACCGACGGCATGGAGATGCAGGCCGTGGCCGCGACCTACGGCATCGAGCGCGGCAGCGTCCTCGCGATCGCCGCCGGCGCCGACGCCATCTGCGTGGGCGGCGGCCTCGCGGACGACGAGACCGTACGCCGTCTGCGCGACGCCCTGATCACGGCCGTCCGCACCGGCGAACTGCCCGAACAACGCCTGGCGGACGCGGCGGAGCGGGTGCGCGCGCTGGCCCGCTGGGCGGCGACGGAGGCCAAGACCGGCGCCGCTCACACGCCTGAAGGCGCCGCGCACGCCGGACGCGCCGACATCGGCCTGGTCGCCGCCCGCCGAGCCCTCCGCCTCACCGGCGGCGACGTCTTCACGCCGCTCTCCGAAGCCCCGTTCGTCGCCGCGTTCACCCCGGTCGCGAACTTCGCCGTCGGGGACGAGACCCCGTGGGGTGTGGCCGCGGAGCTGCTGCGACTGCTGCCGGGGACGGAGACGGGCAGCTTCGCGGGCGTGGACGCCGGGCACGCGGCGCTGGTCGCGGCGGGGGAGCGGCGCATCGTCGTGGTGGTCCGCGACGAGCACCGCCACCCCTGGATGGCGACCGCCCTCGACACCGTCCTCACGGCCCGCCCGGACACGGTCGTCGTGGAGATGGGCGTCCCCCAGGCCCCACCCCGAGGCGTCCTGCACATCGCCACCCACGGCGCGGCCAGGGTCTGCGGCCGCGCGGCGGCGGAGGTCATCGCGGGCGCGTAAGGCTGTTACTTCAGGACAGGGTGCCGATTCCTCGAAGGAATCGGCACCCTGTCTCACCCAGGCCCTGTCCGGCCGATCATGCCGCAGACGCGGGGTGTGGCACGCTCCCCCAGAGGGGGGACCCCCGGCCGCGTTGTCGTCGGTTGGGCGACCAGCCCCGACGCACCGGCACTAGATCCCCTGCCAGCCGGGCTTGTTGGCGAAGGTGTGGCGGAAGTAGTCCGCCAACTTCAGCTTCGACGCCGCCCCTTCGTCGACGACAACCGTCGCATGCGGGTGCAACTGCAGCGCCGAGGCCGGGCAGACCGCGGCGACGGGCCCTTCGACGGTCGCTGCGACCGCGTCCGCCTTGCCCTCGCCCGTCGCGAGCAGCACCAGGTGCCGCGCCTCCAGGATCGTGCCGATCCCCTGCGTGATGACGTGGTGCGGGACCTGCTCGATGTCGCCGTCGAAGAAGCGCGCGTTGTCGACGCGGGTCTGCTCGGTCAGCGTCTTGATCCGGGTGCGCGAGGCCAGCGACGAGCACGGTTCGTTGAACCCGATGTGCCCGTCGGTGCCGATCCCGAGCAACTGGAGGTCGACCCCGCCGGCCTCGCCGAGCGCTCGGTCGTACGCCTCGCAAGCCCCCTGCACGTCCTCGGCCGTGCCGTCCGGCCCGAGGAACGCCTCCAGGCCGATGCCCAGCGGCCGCAGCACCTCGCGCAGCAGCACCGAGCGGTAGGACTCGGGGTGCTCGGCGGGCAGTCCCACGTATTCGTCGAGCTGGGCGATCCGCGCCCGCGCGGTGTCCACCGCGCCGGCGCGCGCCTTGGCGGCGAGCGCCTCGTAGATGGGCAGCGGGGTGGAGCCGGTGGCCACGCCGAGCAGAGCGTCCGGCTTGCGCCGCAGGAGCTGTGCCATGGCCTCGGCGATGAGCTCGCCGCCCGACCGGGCGTCCGGAACGATGACAACTTCCACGCTGGCCTGCCGTTCTCGTATCGCTGCGTATCCGTATGTGGTTTAGACCAATCTAGCAGGGCTCCCCGAAATTGCCCCTCGTATCTCACTCCGTGGAGGAACCCCCACAGGCTAGGCTGCGTTGTGGACGGTAGGGCATGGACACCTCTAGTGGTCTAGTCCACAATGGATGGTGCGGAAACAGCACAAGAACCTCCGTCTTCCCCGCACAGGAAGGCGGATCGAGGACCCGGAGCTCTCTGCCCTGACTGCCCCGGCTCCTCACCTTCGGCCGGTGGGACCGCACACCCCGCTTGGCCGTATTGCTCCGGGCTGCGGTGCCGGGAGGGCTGAGGGTCCCTCTCAGGCGCCGCGGCCCGCGGGTGTTTCCGGGCCTCTTCCCGGGCCCCTGGGTCGATCGCGCGCCACTCGGCGCATTTAGGCCCCCGACAAACCCACAGGTACGCTCGCAGACGTGCCCTCCATGAACGAACTCGTACGCCAGCACACCGCACTCGACGACTCCGACCTCGAGTGGCTCCACCTGCTGGTCTCGGAGTGGCAGCTGCTCTCCGACCTGTCCTTCGCCGACCTGGTCCTGTGGGTCCCCACCCGCGACGGCACCCGCTATGTCTCCGTCGCCCAGATGCGCCCCAACACGGGCCCCACCTCCTACCAGGACGACATGGTCGGCCACCTCGTCCCGCGCGGCCGCCGCCCGCTGCTGGACGCCGCCCTGGACGAGGGCCGGATCGTCCGCGAGGGCGACCCGGAGTGGCGCGAGGAGGTCCCCGTCCGGGTCGAGTCGATCCCCGTACGGCGTGAGGGTCGCGTCCTCGGCGTCATCGCCCGCAACACCAACCTGCTCACCGTGCGCACCCCGAGCCGCCTGGAACTCACCTACCTCCAGAGCGCCTCCGACCTCGCGCAGATGATCGCGGCCGGCTCCTTCCCGTTCCCCAACCAGCAGATGGACATGGACGCCGCCCCGCGCGTCGGCGACGGCCTGATCCGGGTCGACGGCGACGGCATCGTCCAGTACGCCTCCCCGAACGCGCTGTCCGCCTACCACCGGATGGGCCTCGCCTCCGACCTGGTCGGCCAGCACCTCGGCCTGACCACCGCCGAACTCGCCCCGACCCGGGGTCCGGTGGACGAGGCGCTCGCCAAGGTCGCCAGCGGCTGGGCGCCCCGCGAGTTCGAGATCGAGGCCAAGGACGGGGTCATCCAGTTCCGGGCGATCCCGCTCAAGCCCAAGGGCACCCGCATCGGCGCGCTCGTCCTGCTCCGTGACGTCACCGAACTGCGCCGTCGCGAGCGCGAGTTGATCACCAAGGACGCGACCATCCGGGAGATCCACCACCGGGTGAAGAACAACCTCCAGACGGTGGCGGCCCTGCTCCGCCTCCAGGCCCGCCGCATCGAGTCCGAGCGCGGCCGTGAGGCCCTCGAAGAGGCCGTGCGCCGGGTCGGCTCGATCGCCATCGTGCACGAGACGCTGTCCCAGAACCTGGACGAGCGGGTGGAGTTCGACGAGATCGCCGACCGGGTGCTGGCGATGGTGGCCGAGATCTCCCCGGGCAAGGTCGCCGGCCGGCGCACCGGACGCTTCGGCATCCTGGACGCCGAGGTCGCCACCCCGCTGTCCATGGTCCTCACCGAGATCCTCCAGAACGCCCTGGAGCACGGCTTCCGCGAGGGCGAGACCGGCACCGTCGAGGTCTCCGCGGTCCGCGGCGGCGGCACGAAGGAGGCCCGCCTCCTCGTCACCGTCCAGGACGACGGCGTCGGCCTCCCCGAGGGCTTCGACCCGCACACCTCCGGCAACCTCGGCCTCCAGATCGTCCGGACCCTGGTGGAGGGCGAGTTGGGCGGCACTTTCGACATGGTCCCGGCGCCGGAACGCGGCACACAGGTGATCCTGGACATCCCGGTGCGCTCGCAGAAGTAGCGCCCAGAAGCAGACCTCAGCAGCGGAGCCGGCAGCAGAGGCCAGAAGTAAGACCTGGGTAAGGCCACTTGGGCACAGCAAGAAGCCCCGGACCGTTCAGGGTCCGGGGCTCGAATGCTCGTTGCCAGCTTGTGCTGCGCATCGGGGGTACTGCGCGCTGCGGCTCGGGGGCGGGAGATGCGTACTCGCTGTACGCGCCGCCAAGCTCAGGCTTGTGGGGCGGGTGTTGTCAGGCGGTGGCCTGACGGGCCCGGTTGCGGGCGGCGCGACGCTTCATGGCACGGCGCTCGTCCTCGCTGAGACCACCCCAGACGCCGGAGTCCTGGCCGGACTCGAGCGCCCACTGCAGACACTGCTCCATAACCGGGCAGCGACGGCAGACGGCCTTGGCTTCCTCGATCTGCAGCAGCGCAGGACCGGTGTTGCCGATGGGGAAGAAGAGCTCGGGGTCTTCCTCGCGGCAAACGGCGTTGTGACGCCAGTCCATGGCTGCTACCTCTCCTTGGTATTACGTGCAGGTTGCTTGTGAATGTGAACGCTTTCACGAATCCCTCAACAAGTGAAGGGCCAACCCGCCAGCATGACTGGCGTGGTCCTGTGTGTTTGAAGAGGGGTTCCGGTGATCAGTGGATGCCGGTGTTGCGGGCTGTCCCGATCGCCACGTAGAGACTCGCAAACCTCAGCGGCGGATACAACCCCTACCGGAAAGTTTTTTTTGATTCCTCGGTGTCGACTAGGTCACAGCCGTACTTCCATGGGGTGGATCCTGGCCTAAACGTTCGAGTGAAAGGACTTCAGCCCTTTCTGCTCACACAATCACACGCAGTGCACGGCGTACGCCTGTGAACGTCACGCTGGTTCGCAGCCCGAGGTGGTCGCCGTCCATCTGGAGGGGCAACGGGACCTTCGAATGCAAGGTGAACTGGTCCAGGTCGTGCAGTGAGACGGCATGCCTGCCGTGCGGTCCCCGTTCGGGGGACGAAGTGAGCATCTGGGTGCCATATCGGGCAACTGCGACAGTGGACAGACGGCTGAGACCGAGTACGTCGAGCCCCGTATCGAACGAGGCCTTAGGCGACGCGTACACCGGGCGATTGCCCAGATAGGTCCACGGAGCCGTGTTGCAGACTATGGACAACACCAAATCGGTCACCGGCTCCGCACCCGCCCGCTCCAGGGTGATCGACCCGTGCCGGCGCTGTGATTCGCCCAACAGTTGACGGACGGCCTGGCGGAGGTAAAGAGCGTGTGTGGATTTTCTGCCGCGCTCCCGCTGCTGCTCCACCCGGCCCACCACCCCGGCGTCGAAACCGAGCCCGGCGTTGAAGGTGAACCAGCGCGACGGCACCGCCTCGTCCTCCGTGCCGGGCGTGCCCGAGGCCAGACCGAGGCCGACCGTGCGCTCGCCGTTCTCACGCAGCGCGTCCAGCAGGGCGCCGGTCGCCTCCACCGGGTCGTTGGGCAGACCCAGGGCGCGCGCGAAGACGTTGGTGGAACCGCCGGGGACCACCGCGAGGCCGGGCAGCTTGTCCGGATCCGGGCCGGCGTGCAGAAGACCGTTGACGACCTCGTTCACCGTGCCGTCGCCGCCGAGGGCGACCACCAGGTCGACGTTTCCGCTCTCCGCGGCCTGTCGGCCCAGGTCACGTGCATGACCGCGGTACTCGGTCGTGACCGCCTCGAGCTTCATCTCACTCGCGAGCGCGTGGATGAGGACGTCGCGCGTCCGTGCACTCGTAGTGGTTGCCGCCGGATTGACCACGAGAAGAGCACGCATGAGTTGCAGCGTACCTACTGGGTGGTACCGGGCACAGGCCGAGGTGGGGATCGGGTAAGACATCACGGAGTGAGCCTCGACACGAGCGCCGTGCCCCCGCGCCCGGGCGGCCCGAGGTCCGGCGGCGGGTGCGGGCTACCCTTCAGAGGTGAGCAGTGAGCAGACCCCCGCCGCCCCGGAAACCGCAGAACCCCGCCCGCGCCGGCTGACGTACGCCGCCGCGCTCGTCGCCCTGGAAGGGCTGACGCTGGTCGTCGGCGGGGTGTGGATGCTCGTCCTGGGGATCACCGGTGACCCGGACGACCGTCAGCAGGCCGTCACCGGCGGGATCACGCTCCTCGTGCTCGCGCTGCTGCCGCTGCTCGCCGCCCGTGGGCTGCTGGGACTGCGCGGCTGGAGCCGGGGGCCCGCCGTCATCACGCAGATCATGGCGCTGCCGGTGGCCTACAACCTGCTGCAGGCCGACAGCATGGCGATCCCGGCGGGCATCGCGCTCGCGGCCGTGGCCATCGCCTCGCTCGTGCTGCTCGTCAACGGTGAGACGACGCGGGCCCTCGGGATCCGGGGGCCCGGCCGCACATCGGAGTGAGCGCCGCTCCCCGACGACTTCTCGGCTGTGCCGTGGCTGCTCCTCGGCTACTCCTCGACGAGGAGCTTCTCCCGCAGCTGGGCCAGCGTGCGCGCCAGCAGCCGGGAGACGTGCATCTGCGAGATGCCGACCTCCTGCGCGATCTGCGACTGGGTCATGTTGCCGAAGAACCGCAGCAGCAGGATCCGCTTCTCGCGCGGCGGGAGATCCTCCAGGAGCGGCTTGAGCGACTCCCGGTACTCGACGCCCTCCAGCGCTTCGTCCTCCGCGCCGAGGGTGTCGGCGACCGCGGGGGACTCGTCGTCGGTGTCGGGGACGTCCAGGGACAGCGTGGAGTACGCGTTGGCGGACTCCAGGCCCTCCAGGACCTCCTCCTCCGAGATCGCCAGCTTCTCGGCGAGCTCGTGGACCGTGGGGGAGCGGCCGTGCTGCTGGGACAGCTCGGCCGTCGCCGTGGTCAGCGCCAGCCGCAGCTCCTGGAGTCTGCGCGGCACCCGCACCGCCCAGCCCTTGTCACGGAAGTGCCGCTTGATCTCGCCGACGACCGTCGGGGTCGCGTACGTGGAGAACTCCACGCCCCGCTCCGGGTCGAAGCGGTCGACCGACTTGATCAGGCCGATGGTGGCGACCTGGGTGAGGTCGTCCAGCGGCTCGCCGCGGTTGCGGAAGCGGCGCGCGAGATGCTCGACCAGCGGCAGATGCATCCGGACCAGCTGGTTGCGCATCTCCGCGTACTCGGGACTGCCGTCCTTCAGTCCGCGCAGCTCGACGAACATCGCCCGTGCCCCGCTGCGGTCCCCCGGTGCGGGGTGCGGCGGGTGCGCCGGGGGCGCCGGTGGAGGTGGTGGCTCGTGCTGCGTGCCCGGCACGCTCTGTTCGCCGTCTCGCTCGTGCTCGCTCATCGTCCCGCCCGTCGCCCTCTGTCGAGCTCTCGCCTCTGCTCGGCCCGGGGGCGAGCCCCCGTTGCGCCTCTCCTGAAGCGAGCCCTGCACGGCACCTTCCGGCAGCTCCGTCCGCACGGAGGCCGAGTCGTCCTCCGGATGCGGCCGGGCCTGCTCGGGGATGCCGTCGACACCGTCCGCCATACGTCGGGAACCGTCCGGAGAGGCTGGAATCTCGGCGTTCTCGGCCGGCAGCTCCCGTGTGCCGCGCTCTTCGTCCCGCACCGGCCCGTCCCCGTTCCTCACGCCGGCCCGGGTCCCGCGCCGCGTTGTTTGTAGAGGCTGATCGTCACGGTCTTGTCCTCGTCGACGGCGGAGGACACCTTGCCCGCGAGGGCGGACAGGACGGTCCAGGCGAAGGTGTCACGCGAGGGGGCGTGGCCGTCCGTGGTCGGCGCCGAGACGGTGACCTCGAGCGAGTCGTCGACGAGTCGGAACACGCAACTGAGTACCGAGCCGGGCACGGCCTGCTGGAGCAGGATCGCGCAGGCCTCGTCCACTGCGATGCGCAGGTCCTCGATCTCGTCCAGGGTGAAGTCCAAACGGGCCGCGAGGCCGGCCGTGGCCGTCCGCAGCACCGACAGGTAGGCACCCGCAGCCGGCAGCCGGACTTCCACGAAGTCCTGGGTCGCGGGCTCGCCTGCGATCTGGGACACCCTCACCTCCAAGGTGGTACAAGCTTTTCGGGGCCGAGGGTCGCCCCCCGGGGTAACGCGTGTGTGGTGCAGCGGTGACGCTATCGCGCTCTCAAGTTTCCTGTCCCCGGGACCCCAACCCCCTGGGCGTCACTCACAGTAAAGCTGTGAACACGCTCCGTGTCTAGAGGTCTGTGGACCCAAATGGGAAGAGGGCGCGCCGGGTTGACGTACCCAGGCGTCAGATGGTCGAACCGTACCCGCCGGACGGCCGGGGCGTCTCATGAGTTCAACGGTCGCACCACCTCAGAAGTTCACGCGAGCACGGTCAAACCAGGACGTGGTCGACGAAGCACCAGCGCCAGGCCTCCCCGGGCTCGAAGGTCCGCATCACCGGATGACCGGAATCCTTGTGGTGCTCCGTGGCGTGCCGGCTCGGCGAGGAGTCGCAGCAGCCGACGTGGCCGCACGTCAGGCACAGCCGCAGTTGCACCGGATGCGTGCCGTCCCGCAGGCACTCCGGACACGTCTCGCCCAGCGGGACGGGTTCGGGGTCGGGCAGCGCGTCGGCGTGCGTGCACTGTTTCATGATTGCCAGATTACGACGGGCGTGCGGACGATCGCGCGGAAAAACGAGGGCGGGGGAGACATGGATGTGATGCCACTGCTGTTGCTGGTGGCCGGCAGCGCCGCGATCGCGGCCGCCGCCCGACGCACGCCGGTGCCCGCGCCGCTGCTGCTGGTGGCGGTCGGCCTGGTCGTGTCGTACGTGCCCGGGGTCCCGGACTACACCCTGGACCCGGACGTCGTCCTGCCGCTCCTGCTGCCGCCGCTGCTCTACACGTCCGCCACCGACAGCTCCTACCTCGACCTGCGGGCCCAGCTGCGGCCGGTGGCCCTGCTGTCGGTCGGCTACGTGCTCTTCGCGACCTTGGCCGTCGGCTGGGCCGCCTACCTGCTCGTCCCCGGGCTGCCGCTGACGGCGGCGCTGGTGCTGGGCGCGGTGGTGGCGCCGCCGGACGCGGTCGCGGCCACGGCGGTGGCCCGCCGGGTCGGCCTGCCCTCCCGGATCACCACGATCCTCCAGGGCGAGTCCCTGATGAACGACGCCACCGCGATCACCGCCTACAAGGTGGCCCTCGCGGTGGTCGTGGGCGAGGGCGCGTCCTGGGCCGGCGGCATCGAGGAGTTCCTGGTGGCGGCGGTCGGCGGGGTCGCCGCCGGGCTGATCCTCATGGCGCCCCTGCACTGGCTGCGCACCCACCTCAAGGAGCCGCTGCTCCAGAACACGCTGTCCCTGCTGATCCCGTTCGTCGCGTACGCGGCCGCCGAGCAGTTCCACGCCTCCGGCGTGCTGGCCGTGGTCGTCGTCGCGCTGTATCTCGGCCACCGCGCGTGGGAGGTCGACTTCGCGACCCGCCTCCAGGAGGAGGCGGTGTGGAAGATGGTCGCCTTCGTCCTGGAGTCGGCGGTCTTCGCGCTGATCGGCCTCCAGCTCCAGGTCGTCCTGAGAGGCCTCGGCGACTACGAGGGACTCGAGGCCGCCTGGTACGCCGTCGCCCTCTTCCTCGTCGTCGTCGCGGCGCGTTTCCTTTGGGTGTACCCAGCGACCTTCCTGCCCCGGCTGTCGGCACGCGTGCGTGCACGGGAGGAGGATCCGACCTGGCGGGGGCCCATCGTGATCGGCTGGGCCGGCATGCGGGGCGTGGTCTCGCTCGCCATCGCCTTCTCCATCCCGCTCACCGTGGACGACGGCGAAGCGCCCTTCCCGCAGCGCAACCTCATCCTCTTCCTCACCTTCACGACGGTCATCGGCACCCTGGTGGTGCAGGGCCTGACCCTGCCGCCGCTGATCCGGCTGCTGAAGTTCCCCGAGCCCGACCCGCAGGCCGCGACCCTCGCCGAGGCCAACGCCCAGGCCCAGGCCTCCCGGGTCGCCGAGGAGCGCCTGGACGCCCTCCTCGCCGACGAGCGCAACGCCCTGCCCCCACCCCTCGCCGACCGCCTGCACAGCGTCCTGGAGCGCCGCCGCAACGCCGTCTGGGAGCGCCTCGGCCAGGTCAACCCGGTCACCGGCGAGACCGTCGACGACACCTACCGCCGTCTCTCACGCGAGATGATCAGCGCCGAGCGCGAGATGTTCGTCCGGCTGCGCGACGGCCGCTACATCGACGACGAGATGCTCCGCACCCTGCTGCGCCGTCTGGACCTGGAGGAGGCGGCCGCCTACCGGGAGACGACGTGAGCGGAGCTCGTGCGGTGGGACTCGCCGAGGCTCACGCGGTGAACGGCGAGCCCGTCACGACGGCCGCGAGACGGGTGCCGGGCGGGAAGGCGCCCTCCTCGGTCAGGGTGAGAAGCGCGTAGAGCGACTTGGCGACATAGAGACGTTCGACGCGGAGGTCGTGGCGTCGCTCGAAGTCCGCCGCGAAGGCCTCCAGCTCGGGGGTGACACGGGCGTACCCGCCGAAGTGGAAGCGCTCGTCGAGCCGCCACTCGCCCCGTCGGCCCCCGAACGCCTCCTCCTGGAGCGCCAGTATCTCCTCGCCCAGGAAGCCGCCCCTGAGGACCGGGATGCCCAGCGCCCGCTGGCCGGGGGCGAGGCCGGCGGCCAGGCCCGCGAGCGTGCCGCCGGTGCCGCAGGCCAGGGCGACCACGTCGGCGTGGCCGCGCAGCTCCGCGCCGAGCGCCCGGCAGCCGCGGACCGCCGCCGCGTTGCTGCCGCCCTCGGGGACGACGTACGCGTCCGCCGCGCCGGCCGTGGCCAGCAGCCCGGCGAGCACGTCCGGCTCGGTCTTGCGGCGGTACGTCGAGCGGTCCACGAAACGCAGGCGCATGCCGTCGGCCGCGCAGCGGGCCAGGGACGGGTTGAGCGGCCGGTCGGCCAGCTCGTCGCCGCGCACCACGCCCACGGTGGGCAGCCCCAGGAGCCGGCCGGCGGCGGCCGTGGCCCGCAGGTGGTTGGAGTAGGCGCCGCCGAAGGTGAGGAGCGTCCGCCCCGCCGCCCGTTCCAGGTTGGGGGCGAGCTTGCGCCACTTGTTGCCGATCAGCTCCGGATGGATCAGGTCGTCCCGCTTCAGCAGCAGCCGCACGCCGTGCCGCCCGAACCGGTCGTCGGCCGCTTCCTGGAGGGGGGAGGGGAGGCGGGGGCGCAGGTCGGTCACGCCCACATTGTCGAACACCGTTCGGGGAAACGTGTCTCTTCCCAGCCCCGCGTGATCCATTCCCGCTCGTTCGGGTAATAGCACGAGCACACTCCGTGATGGAAGGGTTGCCCCCGTGAAGTGCACCGGCGCAGTTCGGCGTCCGTGCATGATTCGGGAGGCAACTTTCATGTCGGTAGGCGAAGAGGTCCGCACGGATTCGGGCAAGCCGCAGCAGAGTCTCGGCACCGCAGCCGCGCGGAACCTGGCCACCACGACCAAGTCCGCACCGCAGATGCAGGAGATCAGTTCCCGCTGGCTGCTGCGGACTCTGCCCTGGGTGGATGTGCAGGGCGGTACTTACCGGGTGAACAGGCGTCTGACGTACGCGGTGGGCGACGGCCGCATCACGTTCGTCAAGACCGGCGACCGGGTCGAGGTCATCCCGGCCGAGCTGGGCGAACTGCCCGCGCTGCGCTCCTACGAGGACGAGGAGGCGCTCGCGGAGCTCGCCCAGCGTTGCCGGCAGCGGGAGTTCGGACCCGGCGAGGTCATCGCCTCCTTCGGCGCCCAGAGCGACGAGGTCTACCTGCTGGCGCACGGCCGCGTGGAGAAGGTCGGCAGCGGCCCCTACGGGGACGACCAGGTGCTCGGCGTCCTCGCCGACGGCGCCTACTTCGGCGACCAGGCGCTGCTCGACCCGGACGCCATCTGGGAGTACACGGCCCGCGCGGACACCGCCTGCACGGTGCTCATCCTGACCAGGCAGGACGTCGAGATGGTCGCCGAGCGCGCCGACTCCCTGCGCGAGCACCTCCGGCAGCTGCGCGCCATCCCCGAGCAGCGCACCAACAAGTACGGCGAGAAGGAAGTCGACCTCGCCGCGGGCCACGCGGGCGAGCCGGACATCCCGCACACCTTCGTGGACTACGACGCCCGGCCGCGCGAGTACGAACTGAGCATCGCCCAGACCGTCCTGCGCATCCACTCGCGCGTGGCCGACCTCTACAACAAGCCCATGAACCAGACCGAGCAGCAGTTGCGGCTGACGGTCGAGGCGCTCAAGGAGCGCCAGGAGCACGAGCTCGTCAACAACCGGGAGTTCGGGCTTCTGCACAACTGCGAGTACGACCAGCGGATCCAGCCGCACGACGGCGTGCCCAGCCCGGACGACCTGGACGAACTGCTGTGCCGGCGGCGCGGCACCAAGATGCTGCTCGCCCACCCGCGCGCGATCTCCGCGATCGGCCGTGAGCTGAACAAGCGCGGGCTCGTCCCCGAGACGATCGACGTCGGCGGCAACCGGATCCCCACCTGGCGCGGGGTGCCGATCTACCCGTGCAACAAGATCCCGGTCACCGAGGCCCGCACCAGCTCGATCATCGCGATGCGTCTGGGCGAGCAGGACCAGGGCGTCATCGGCCTGCGCCAGTCCGGCATCCCGGACGAGATCGAGCCCAGCCTGTCGGTGCGGTTCATGGGCATCAACGAGCAGGCCGTCATCAACTACCTGGTCACGGCCTACTACTCGGCCGCGGTCCTCGTGCCGGACGCGCTGGGCGTCCTGGAGAACGTCGAGATCGGCCGCTGGAGGTGACCTTCGCCACCAGGCGGACGCAAGTCAGGGGCAGGGCGGGCGAAAGGCGGAGGTCCATCAGGAGTCAGGGCGGCGGCAGCGGTCCGGGGCCGGTCGACGGGCACGAGGCGGCGGCGATCCTGGAGCGGTCCCGGGCGTCGGTCGACCCCGAACTGCGGGCGGCGATCGACTCGTTGCCCGGCTCGATGCGCCGCATCGCGCTCTACCACTTCGGCTGGGAACACGCCGACGGCACCCCTGCGGCGGGCAACGCGGGCAAGGCGATCCGCCCGGCGCTCGTGCTCGCAGCGGCCACCGCGCTCGGCGGCCCGGCGGCCCGTACGGCGGCCGTCCGGGCCGCCGCGGCGGTCGAGCTGGTCCACAACTTCACGCTGTTGCACGACGACGTGATGGACCGGGACACCACCCGCCGGCACCGCCCCACCGCCTGGACGGTGTTCGGCGACGCCGACGCGATCCTCGCCGGGGACGCCCTGCAGGCTCTCGCGCTCGGGCTGCTCGCCGGGGATCCGCACCCCGCGTCCGCGCAAGCCGTCGGCCGGGTCGCCGCCTGCGTGGTCGAACTCTGCGCCGGCCAGCAGGCGGACACGGCCATGGAGCGGCGCGGCCCCGCCGGGATCACCCTCGACGAGGTGCTCGTCATGGCCGAGGCCAAGACCGGCGCGCTGCTCGGCTGCGCCTGCGCGGTGGGCGCGCTGTACGCCGGCGCGGCCGAGGAGGACGTGGACGCGCTGGACGCGTTCGGCCGGGAGGCCGGGCTCGCCTTCCAGCTCATCGACGACGTCATCGGGATATGGGGCGACCCGCGGCACACCGGCAAACCGGCCGGCGCGGACCTCGCCGCCCGCAAGAAGTCGCTGCCGGTGGTCGCCGCGCTGACCTCCGGCACCCCGGCGGCCGGGGAACTGGCCGAGCTGTACGCGGCGCCCTACGAACCGGCCGACCTGGACCGCACGACGCTGGCCGTGGAGCGGGCCGGCGGCCGCGAGTGGGCCCAGGAACAGGCGGCCGACCGCATGTCCCGCGCCATGCACGAACTGTCCCGGGCGATCCCGGACCCGGAATCGGCGGGCGGCCTGCTCTCCCTGGCGGAGTTCGTGACCCGACGCAGCAACTAGTGCCGCGGCAGGCAACGTTTGCCCGTCAAGGAGCGGCGTTCGGTGCGTGCTCTCGGTGTGCCGGCCGGAAGTCCTCGTACTGGACGTACTTGGGCTTTCGGCCGGTGCGGCGAGAGTGCGTGCCGGGCGTCGCGA